>JAGCYK010000050.1 GCA_017960845.1 Clostridia bacterium
AAACTAATTGATAGTCACGGCAAAATCCATACCGAATTCAACCAAATGCTAACAGTAACAGGCCGGCTTTCTTCATCTAAGCCGAATCTTCAAAACATTCCGGTTAGAGAGGAAGAGGGAAGAACTTTGCGTGAGCTTTTCATTCCAAGCCCGGGTAACGTTTTAGTTTCAGCCGACTATAGCCAGATTGAACTTCGCGTTATGGCGCACCTGTCAAACGACGCCAATCTAATCGCAGCATATAAAAGCGGAGCAGATATACACTCGTCTGTTGCAAGCGAGCTGTTCGGCGAGCCTTTTCCGAGCGCAGAGCAAAGAAGAATTGCTAAGACGGTTAACTTCGGCATAATATACGGAATGAGCGCATTCGGCCTAAGCGAAGAACTCAAAATACCGCCGTTAGTGGCAAAAGACTATATAGAAAGATATTTCCAGCGCTACCCTTGCGTGAAAAAGTATACCGAGATGGCAGTAGAAGATGCTAAAGTGCGCGGGTACGGCGAGAGCATTCTAGGCAGAAGAAGAGTGATTAGCGAGCTAATGAGCCCGAACCGCAACGAGCGGGCTTTTGGAGAGCGCGCCGCTATGAATATGCCAGTCCAGGCCTCGGCTGCAGACATTATAAAAATAGCAATGAATAGAGTGCATGCACGCCTTAAAAACATGAAATCTAAACTTATTCTTCAGATCCATGACGAGCTCGTTATCGATGCCGCACCGGATGAAGCGGAAGAAGTAAAAAGCATACTAAAAACCGAGATGGAAGGCGCAATTGAGCTAAGCGTTCCGCTTGTAGCAGAAGTAAAAAGCGGTATGAATTTGAAAGAATGCAAATAAGATAATGTTTAATAGAGAGAAAGTAGAACCGAAATTAAAAGAACTCCCTTTGTCTCCGGGCGTATATATTATGCGTAACCGAGCCGGCGAGATTATATACATAGGAAAGGCGGTTAATTTAAAGCGCCGCGTATCGCAGTATTTCGGAACGTCAAAAAAGCCAATTAAAGTCCAGGCGATGGTGGATAAAGTTGACGATTTCTCATATATTATCACTTTAAGCGAAGCTGACGCACTCACGCTCGAAGCTACGCTCATAAAAAAACATATGCCAAGGTACAATATCCTTTTAAAGGATGATAAGGGCCGGGGCGTATACATTAAAGTCACCCCCGGGCCATTTCCATCAGCGCACGTGACAAGAAACATAAAAAAAGACGGGTCAAAGTACTACGGGCCTTTTTCGGGCGGAATAAGCGCGCGGGATATATTGCAGGCAATGAAGACCGTTTACGGCATTAGAACCTGCAGGGGCGAAGAAAAACGCCCCAGAGAGTGTCTTGACTGGCATCTAGGGCTTTGCACGGCGCCTTGCACCGGAAAGATAAGCATAGAAGACTACAGCGAAAGGTTAAAAAGCGCAGAAGCCTTTCTATCCGGCAAAACGGAAGAGGCCGAAGCGGTAATAGAGTCTAAAATGCTAGCGGCAGCTGAAAGCGAGGACTTTGAGCGCGCCATTTCGCTTAGAACTATTCTTTCCGTTTTAAAGAGCATTTCCGGAAGAAAGCTTTCAGGACTTAACATGCGCGACGGAGACGTGTTTGCTTACGTATCAGACGGAGTAAAAAGCGCAGTATGCGTTATGCCTGTTCGAAGCAACAAATTGTTCCCGGCCGGAACGTTTTTAGGTGAGGATGCAGGAGATGACATAGAAGCGCTCAGCTCGTTTATTGTTAGGTATTATTCGTCTAGGCCTATTCCGCAGGACATCTATGTTAATTTAGAACTAACTAGCGATGGGCTTGAAAGCGTCCTTTCCTTAGAAAAAGGCAGTAAGGTTAATATATGCTGCCCGGTCAAAGGCCAAAAGAAAGACATTATAAAAACGGCAGAAGAAAACTGTAGGGAAGCGCTAATTAAATTCGGCGCTGACCAGGCCCGAAAAGAAGAGATGACTTTTAAAGCAGCAGAAAAACTTGCTGAAATCCTTGGAATAGACAGCGCTAGAAGAATAGAATGCTACGACATTTCTCACATCTCGGGGACTGACAAGGTTGCAAGCGGAGTTTGCTTTATAAACGGAGACAAGGCGCTTTCTGAGTACAGAAGGTATAAAATAAAGACAGTAGAAGGTAATAACGACTTTGCATGTATGGCTGAAGTGCTTTCTAGGAGGCTTGCGCGCGCAGAGGCCGGAGACGAATCTTTCAAAGAAATGCCAGACCTTATAGTAATAGACGGCGGGCTAGGCCAGCTTCATGCAGCAGCTGAGATAATGCGTAGGAGTGGGTTTAATATCCCTATGGTAGGTCTAGCAAAACGATTAGAAGAGATTTACACTCTTTTTTCGAGCGAGCCAAGTCTTCTGCCTAAAGACAGCGCTTCGCTTAAACTGCTTCAAAGAGTCCGTGACGAAGCGCATAGGTTTGCTATAACATACAATAGAAACCAGAGACTTAGAAGAGTCAGGAGCGAGCTTGACAGCATTAGCGGCATAGGTGAGAAAAAGAGTAAACTGCTGCTAACTAAGTTCGGCTCAGTCGAGGAAATAAAGAAACTGCCTGTCGAGGTTCTAGCTTCAGTTAAAGGAATGACTAGGCCAGCTGCCGAAGCCGTTTATAGACATTTCCACGTAGAAAAAACCGATTAAAAGGGGA
>JAGCYK010000051.1 GCA_017960845.1 Clostridia bacterium
AATACGTAAAGCTGAAGCTGCGCTGTCTCAGGCTAAGACGCTTAAAGACCTTTACGGAGGTTTTGTTAAAAACAATAACATTTTAGAGAGCAGCGTTAGAATATTATTAAATCACGCTGAGACTAATAAAGAGATAGCTAAAAGAATAGAAGGGGTTATTGCTAAACTCATTAGAGTGCCCCAGATCTACGAAACAGCGATAGAAACTGCGCTCGGCTCAGCCGTTCACAATATCGTTACTCCGACTTCAGAGGACGCTTCTTACTTAATTGAGTATCTAAAAAGTAATTCAATCGGTAGAGCGACATTCCTTCCTATGTCAGACATTAGGCCGAGAGAAAACAAAAAAGAACTTCTAGGAATGCTTTCAGTGCCCGGCTGCTACGGCGTTGCAGCGGATTTAGTTTCATATGACGAAAAGTACTCAAACGTTGTTTCAAACCTTCTTGCAGGCACTGTAATTGTTGACGACATAAAGGTTGGACTAAGCATTGCTAGAAAAACGTCATATGCATTTAGAATAGTAACGCTAGATGGAGATATTATTCACCAGCGCGGAGCGATGAGCGGTGGTAGCAAGCCATCCTCTCAGACTAATATTTTCTCATCTGAGCGTTTATATAAAGAAAATTCTGACAAGTACGAAAAAGCTAAAGCAGAGCGCGAGGCTCTTGCAAGCGAGTATGCGCTCACTTCAGGAAGAATATCTCACTATACAGCGGAGTGTTTGCAGCTCCAAAAGAATATTCACAACTTAGATGTTGAAGAAGCATCACTAAATCTATTCCTTGAAAGAGCGTCGATGGATATAGAGACTTATTCTAGTCTAGTTGAAAGCGAAACAAGCGAAAGCGAGCAAAAACAAATAACGCTTAAGGGAATAATAACTGACCTTGATTCAGTTAGCTCGCTTGAGGCTCTAGTTAGCTCAAGCAAAGAAGACGCTGCAGTTAAAAGCGGCGAGTCGGAAAGCATAATTGCTGAGGCTAGGGCTAAACGCGACTCACTAGCTGACGAGCTATCCAACTTAAAACTCAGCATTTCTAATATAAGAAACGATATTTCAAATATTGAGGGCGAAAAGGATAGAGCAGATCAAAGCATCTATTCTCTTAAAAACCGCATAGAGCAGGATAATCAGTTCATACGCACAAACGAAGAAGATATTGCGCGCGTTGAAAAAGAAATGTCGGAGATAATGGCAACGGTAGTTGATGATAAAGACAGCCCTGTCGTTGCTCTAAGAAAGAAGATTGATGATTTCAATGACTACAAAGCCCAGCTTAATGTTAAGATTGCAGGCTACGACGCTGAAAGAAACGAATGCAAAGAGCTTCTAGAAAACTTAGCTGAAAAGAAGACAAGCGAAGAACTTATGCTTCAAAAAGTGGATACTGACCTAGAGCAGATGACTGAGCGAGTTACAGGCGAGTACCAAATGACTTATGAGCAGTGCCTTCCGTTTAGAGACGAATCTTTCGAGATAGACCCTTATATCGCAGAAGCTGAAAAAATGCGCCGTCAAATCGACCGCTTAGGCGAGGTGCATCTTGACTCAATCGAAAGAATGGAGTCGACCTACCAGGAATATACTCGTCTAGAAACTCAGCGTGATGACGTTATAAAAGCGGCTAGAGAAGAAGAAAAGATAATAGAGAATATCTCAAAAGAAATGAAGAAAATCTTCAATGAAAAATTCGAGCAGATTAATATAAACTTTAAGAATATCTTCAGAGAGCTATTTAACGGCGGAACGGCAAGCCTGCTTTTACTTCCGCTTCCTGAAGGCGAGACTGATGAACTTTTAGCCGGCGTAGACATTGTCGCTCAGCCGCCATCAAAGAATCTTCAAAGACTTTCGCTTATGTCAGGTGGAGAAAAGGCGCTTACCGCAATAGCAATCCTATTTGCTATACTTCAGCTTCGCCCGATGCCATTCTGCATACTAGACGAGATTGAAGCGGCTCTAGATGACGCAAACGCACTTCGTTTTGCAAAATATTTAAAACGTTACAGCAAAGCAACTCAGTTTATTGTAATTACACACCGTAAACCCACAATGGAGCTTTGCGACTCACTTTACGGAGTAACAATGGAGGAAAAAGGCGTATCCAAGATGGTTTCTGTAAATCTATCGGATGCCGTCAAACTTGCTGACTAATGGGCATATTTTCTAAGATAAAGGCAGCAATCAAAAAGACTGCTGATGCAATTTCATATAAACTGAATAAGCTTTTTACAGGTGGAGTCTTAAGCGACGAGTTTTATGACGAACTTGAGTCAATTCTTCTTTCTAGCGATATCGGCGCGGAAACTACCGATTCAATACTGGAAAGTTTAAAAGAGCAGATAGATAAAAAGCATATAAGAACGACTGATGAGGTTAAATCAGAACTGCATAGTATTATGTTTGATCTGCTGGATTTTGAAGTGCCTGAGTACGAATATCCGCTTGTTATCATGATAGCAGGCGTTAACGGAGTAGGAAAAACCACTTCCATAGGCAAACTTGCTAATATGTTTAAAAAGCAGGGCCACAAAGTTCTTATTGCAGCAGGAGATACATTTAGAGCGGCCGCAGCCGACCAGTTAACTATTTGGGCGGATAGAGCGGGAGTTAGAATAGTTAAGCAGCACGAGGGCGCTGATGCAGCTAGCGTGGTGTTTGATGCAATACAAAGCGCTAAAACTAAAGGCGAGGATGTAATCTTAATAGATACTGCAGGACGGCTGCACAATAAAGTTAACTTAATGGAAGAGCTCAAAAAGATTAATAGGATTATTGATAAGAACTTTGAGCAGGCAATGAGAGTTAATTATATAGTTTTAGACGCTACAACCGGCCAAAATGCTATCTCGCAGGTAAGCCTATTTAACGAAGCTATTGATATAGACGGAATAATTTTAACTAAACTAGATGGAACGGCTAAGGGCGGAGTTGTCTTTGCTATAGCAGGTGAAGAAGAGGTTCCGGTTATTTATGTTGGAACCGGTGAGTCGATAGACGACATAGAGCGCTTTAGCCCGGAGATTTTTGTTGACTCTATAATTAACGGCTAAACGCACTAACTAAATATTAGATTTAGAAGAGCTTCAATTTATTTTGAGGCTTTTTTTATTTACATAGCTAGGTGTCAAGTAAATTTGCTTGACACCCACTGTAATTCATGTTAATATACCTAAGGAATAAAGATATGAAAGATCTTTCTATTGGAATGCTAAATGAATTGTATGGCAATCTCCTTACAAATAGACAAAGCGAGATGATTAAAGCATATTTTGACTTTGATTTATCGCTAGGAGAAATTGCGGCAAGCGAAGGCATTTCCCGCCAGGCAGTAAGCGACTCCATAAAAAAAGGTGAAAAACTGCTACTTTTCTATGAAGATAGTCTTAAATTTTATGATAAGTCTTTAAAGATAAAAGAGCTTATTAGCGAGCTTGAAAGCAGTGAGCTAACGGGCGAAGAAAAGATCATCATTGAGAAAATAAAAGAACTATTGTGAGGGAACAGATGGCTACTTTTTCCAGTCTTGGAGAAAAATTAAAACACGTATTTAGTAAAATTACTTCACGCGGCAAATTGGATGAGTACGAAATAAAGCAGACTATGCGCGAAATCCGTATAGCCCTTCTTGAAGCTGACGTTAATTTTAATGTTGTAAAGGACTTTATAGCTAAAGTCAGCGAAAAAGCAAAAGGCGAAGAGATTACAAAGAGCATTACTCCCGGCCAGCAAATCGTAAAGATTGTTAATGACGAGCTAACTGAGCTTATGGGCTCTAGAAACAGTAAGCTTGAAATATCGAGTAATCCTCCTACCATTATAATGATGTGCGGGCTTCAAGGCGCAGGAAAGACGACTATGTGCGGAAAGCTCGGAGCAATGCTAAAAAAACAAGGAAAGAATCCGCTTTTAGTTGCTTGCGATATCTACCGTCCGGCTGCTATCGACCAGCTTAAAGTAGTAGGAAAGAACGCTGGGCTAACGGTATTTGAAAGGGGCACTCAAAAAGTAGTAAAAACTGCTGAGCAGGGCGTAGCAGAAGCTAAAAAGAACGGCTTTGACGTAGTTATTATAGATACAGCAGGCCGGCTTCACATCAATGAAGAGTTGATGAACGAGCTTATTGACGTTAAAAAAGCAGTTAAACCCACAGAAATTCTTCTAACAGTTGATGCTATGACCGGTCAGGACGCTGTAACGGTAGCAACATCGTTCAACGAGAAGCTAGACATAAGCGGAGTAATCCTAACAAAGCTAGATGGAGATACTAGAGGAGGAGCTGCGCTATCAATTAGGCAGGTAACCGGCAAGCCAATTAAGTTCTGCGGAACGGGCGAAAAAGTGGGAGATTTAGAGCCGTTTTATCCTGACCGCATGGCAGGGCGCATTCTCGGAATGGGCGACATAGTTTCTTTAGTCGAAAAGGCTCAGGAAAATATGGATGAAGAAGCCATGAAGAAAATGGAAAAGAGAGTTAAAAATGCTACCTTTACGTTAGATGACTTCCTTGTTCAGTTCGAGCAGCTTAAAAAAATGGGCGGAGTCGGCGCAGTTATGCAGATGATGCCGGGAATGGGTAAATTCAATATTTCAGATAAAGACATCGACGAAAAGAAGATAGATAGGTTTAAAGCTATAATCTGCTCTATGACAATGGAAGAGCGTGAGCACTGCGAAATAATAAAGTCTTCAAGAAGGCAGAGAATAGCAAAAGGCTCGGGTGCTACTATTCAGGAAGTTAATGCGCTTCTAAAACAGTACGAACAGACTAAAGAAATGATGAAAAGATTTAAAAATAACAAGGGAAGATTTCCCTTCTAATAATAAAAAAATATATACAACAGGAGATAAAAAAACATGGTTAAAATCAGACTTACCAGACTCGGAGACAAGAAAGCTCCATTCTACCGCATCATCGTTGCAGACGAGCGTGCACCTCGCGACGGAAGATTCGTTGACATTCTCGGAACATACAATCCGCTCGTTGACCCTGCAGACATTCAAATCGATGCAGAAAAGACAAAGAAATGGATTGCTAACGGCGCTCAGCCCACAGATACCGTTAAGGCTATTCTCGCTAAAGAAGGTATTATAGAGGCTAAAAAGGCACCTGCAAAAACCGGACACAAGAAAAAGACCGAAGAATAAGATTAAGTAGATATGGAAGAAATTGAAAAACTTGTTAGATTCATGGTCACGAGTTTAGTGGACAATAAAGACGCTATAAATATTGAAATAGACGGTGCGACTATCAACGTGACTGTGGCTAAAGAAGATATGGGAAAGATAATAGGAAAGCAGGGAAGAACTGCAAAAGCTATTCGTAGCATCGTTAAAGCTGCTTTAGCTAAGACCGGTGCGAAGTATTCCGTAGAATTTTTAGGTTAATAAACTTGGTAATACAGTTAGGAGACATAATTAAAGCTCAGGGCTTAAGCGGAGAAGTTAAGGTAAAGCCACTTCTCCGTGATGCTTCTTTATTTAAATCGCTAAAAACTATGCTTATTGACGGGATTCCGTTTAAAGTAAGTCAGGTGTCAATCCGTCAGGGCTTTGTTTATATTAGGTTTGAAAGCGTTTCAGACAGAAACCGCGCCGAGGCTATAATAGGAAAGAAAGTAGGCGTAGACGAGTCGTTGCTTCCGGCTTTAAATAAGGGCGAGTTTTACATCAAAGACCTTATCGGAAAAGAAGTTATGCTTAGTAGCGGCGAGCTTCTAGGGCGCTTAGAGTCTATTGAAAACTACGGAAGCGCGGATATTATAACGGTTAGAGGCGACAAAGTCGTAAGGTTTCCCTTTGTAAAAAAACTAAATGTAACTTTAGATAATATAACCGGCTACGTCACTATAGACGAGGATTGTTTTTCGGAGAATGCCGTATATGAAGATTGATATCCTAACTTTATTCCCGGAAATGTTCGCTCCGATCTACTCTAGTATGATAGGTAGGGCTATTAAATCAGGCGCAATTAACGTTAACATAGTAGACATCCGAGCGTTTAGTAAGGACAAGCACTCTAAGTGCGACGATACGCCTTACGGCGGCGGGGCCGGAATGGTAATGATGGCTCAGCCTATAATCGATGCTACTAGAGCGCTTGATAGCGACAATACTGCTAAAAAAATATACCTTTCTCCAAGAGGCAAGGTGTTTAACCAAACCCTAGCTAAAGAATATTCGGCTTTTGATCACTTAATTCTCCTCTGCGGGCACTACGAAGGAGTGGACGAAAGAGCGCTTGAGCTTTGCGCATACGAAGAGCTTTCTATCGGCGACTACATATTGACCGGCGGAGAGCTTCCTGCGATGATAGTTCTAGATAGCGTTTCTAGATTCGTCCCGGGCGTTCTTGGCAGCGCTGAGTCTTGCATAACCGAAAGCTTTTCTGATGGGCTCTTAGAGTACCCTCAATACACTAAACCGGCTGAAATTGAAGGAAAGGCAGTTCCAGAAGTGCTTATTTCAGGTCACCACGCAAATATAGAGAAGTGGAGAAAAGAAAAAGCGCTGGAAATAACGCTTAAAAACCGTCCGGATTTATTAAATAAAGATAAATAATCTTTTTGCATAAGAGGTTTTAATCAAATGAACATAAACTGGTTCCCGGGACACATGAGTAAATCCCTTCGCGAGATTGATGATAGAATTAAACTCGCGGGGGCTGTTATTTACGTTCTTGATTCAAGAGCGCCACTTTCATGTATCAATCCGGCGTTTGATGAGATTATAAAAAACAAACCGACAGTTTATGTATTTAATAAAGCGGATATGGTTAAGGCCGGCGAGCTAGCTAGTTTAATGAAGCGCTTTGATACGCCGACTTCAGTCGCAGTAAAACTGAATGCTACTAATAGCGGAGCCGGAAAAATCATTTCTGAAAAGCTAAGAGAGCTCTCTAAAGACTATATTGCTAAAAAGCAGGAAAAGGGCGTTAGAGCAGTAATTCGCGCTGTTGTTATAGGCGTTCCTAACTCAGGAAAGTCAACGCTCATTAATAATTTATGTGGCAAAGGCAAGACCGTTACGGGCAACAAGGCCGGAGTAACTAAGATGCAGCAGCTAATTAGGGTCAGTGATTACTTAGAAGTTGTTGATACGCCCGGAACGCTTTACCCGAAACTGGATAATTACTTTGTTGCGCTTAACCTAGCTTTTATTGGAAGCATAAAGGATGAAGTTCTAGACATTTACGGCGTTTCGCTCGAGCTAATTAAACGCTTAACTGAGCTTAGGACAGGTCTAAAGGAAAGATACGGCATCGAGCCTAGCGGAGACGCTGAAAAAGATTTAGAGCTTATAGGGCGAAAGAGAGGCTTTATAGAAAAGGGCGGCGAAGTTGACTTAGAAAGGGCAGCTTACGCTGTAATTGACGACTTTAGAAAGGGCAGAATGGGTAAGATTATCCTAGATAGACTTTCATGACAACAAAACAGATTTTCGATTACGATAGAGCTTTTGGTTTTACTGTAGCTGGGATAGACGAGGCTGGGCGCGGACCACTCGCCGGCCCGGTAGTCTCGGCGTGCTGCTCGATAGATTATTATATCGAAGGAATTAACGACTCTAAAAAAGTATCCGAAAAAAAGCGCGAGCAGTTATATGAGCTAATCATAGAAAAACCAAGCGCCTACGGGATAAGTATAATAGGGCCGGAAGAGATAGATAGGATTAATATTTTAGAAGCTACTAAAAAAGGAATGACTGAAGCTGCTTTTAAAATGAACCTAACCCCAGCGCTATATCTAATTGACGCTGTTAAGGGGCTAAAACTTAATGCTGAGACAAAGCCTATTATAAAGGGGGACGCTAACAGCTATTCTATTGCTGCGGCTTCCATTTTAGCTAAAGTCACAAGGGATAGAATAATGAGAGAATACGATAAGATTTATCCGGAGTACGGCTTTGAAAAGCATAAAGGTTACGGAACTAAGTTTCATATAGAGGCGCTTAAAACTTATGGCCCAAGCCCGATTCATAGAAAGACTTTTATAAAGAATTTTGTTCAGTTATGAGAATAAACTCAGGTAAATACAAAAATAAACAGCTACTGGCCCTTAGCGGAAAACTAACTCGTCCGACTTCAGATAAAGTCAGGGAGAGCATTTTCGATGTGCTTTTAAGTAGAGGGGAGCTTAACGGAGACGTTTTAGACCTCTTTGCCGGGAGCGGCGCTTTAGGAGTCGAAGCTCTAAGCAGAGGGTGCGAGTCGGGGGTATTTATTGAAAAGAACCCAAAAGCAGCCTTTCTTCTTGGTAAAAACCTGGAGTTTGTTAGAGAAAAGAAAGAGTTATACAACACGGACTGGAAAGTTGCAGTTAGAAAGCTTGAAGGGCGCCAGTTCGATTATATTTTCATTGATCCGCCTTATGCGCTTAGAATTGAGCCTTTAATAATTAGCGAGATTGTTAGCAAAAACTTACTTAAACGAAACGGCACTATTATTGTCGAGCACGACTCATCTAATGACTTTTTTATTGATAAAACTATCTTTAACTCTTTTAAAAAAGAATACTCGTCAACTAGCATAACGTTTCTTAGCTATCTAGAAGAAAGAACCTGCGTTTTTCCGGGTTCATTCAATCCATTTACTTTAGGCCACCTTGATGTTATAAAAAAAGCTCAGCGTGATTTTGATAAAATAATAGTCGCTATAGCTAGCATTACATATAAAGAAGATGTTATGAGCCTAGAGGATAGAAAAGAGCTTGCCTTAAGCGCTCTCTCTTCTTTAAACGCAGTCACGGTAGAAACTTTCGACGGAATGCTAACGGACTATCTAAATGAAATAAACTGCCACATAATAGTTAGGGGAAGCAGGGACTTAAGTGATTATAAATACGAGAGGAACTTAGAAAAAGAATATAAAAAAATGGATGATAAAGTAAATATGATACTTTATCCATCCTCTTTGCCGTTCGTTTCTGCGACTAAAGCTAGGACCTCTAGCGCTAGCGAGCTAAAAGAATATCTTCCTAGCGAGATTGTAGATTTATTTATAAAGAAACGTATTTAATTAAATAGTAAGCAATTTTTTATAGAAAGTGCAGCTAGCATCATGAGTGAGAAGCGAATATAATCGATTTGCTTCTTTTTCTATTTCGTATTCTTTTGGCAACTTACCGTTAAAAATGCTCTCATCATTACTTGAAACAATGATTTTTCCGCTTGCTATTGATAGAAAATCCACAGCAATCTTTTTTATCCCAAGAACGCGTGCGTAATTGTAACTAGACGTCTGGTTTTCTTTCTTTATTCCTAGCATGCGCTGCATTGATATCCTTTTAATGCGGCTGAGTGTATATCTTGAAGAAGCCATTTTTTCATAGAATTCATATAGGTTAGTTGAGAGGTGCGCTGCTTCTTTTATTCTATTTTCTAGTCCTTCGCCGCAGTCTGGGCAAGAAGCTATATCATTTAGAGAGCTTTTTTGAAGAGCATTAAGCGCTAGAGCGGACAGCTCATCCTTTCTAACGTAATAATCTTTGATCTTTTCTAAAATAAGCTCTTTCGAGCCGGGAGCTAAAGATGATAGGTTAGAAGTTAGGTCACTACGAATCTCTTCGCTTTTTATCCCGCTTTCTCGCTTAACAAAGTAGAACTTTATAGGGAAGTTAGCTTTAAGCGCTGCTTTATAATATTCTAGAGCTAGCACGTTATTAGGTTTGCTTAAAAACTCTTTTGCGTCTACTACTTTTAGGCTAACGCGCCTAGCAGTAACTTCGCTCATTGCCTTAATGTAGCTAAGGCCTTTTTTCATTTCGTCTTTTATCTCGCTTGAAAAGCTCTCTTTGCCGTTTAATTGAATATCAGCTAGCACTTTAAAAGCGTTAGGATTAGCATCTTCAGCGCCCATAGCTAGAGCGTTAACGCATCCTAAATTTTTAAGCACTTTGACGGCGCCTTCAGCAAATACATTTGCAGAGGCGCAGGAATAAACTGTAGGGAGCTCAAGTGCGATATCAGCCCCGCTATTAAGCGCAATCTCGCTTCTATAATACTCGTTTAATATAGCAGGCTCACCGCGCTGGACAAAATTACCGCTCATAAGCGCTAAAACAGCATCAGGTTTTAGCTCTTTTTTAGCTGAGTCAAAAAGGAATTTGTGTCCTACGTGCATAGGATTTAGCTCGCATATGACGGCGCATATTTGCATTTACATTACCCCATAAAAATAGACAATAAGCATTTACAATTGAGTTCAATTGGTCTATAATCACTATAGCATAATTATTATTTTTACTTCAAGGAGTTTTAAATATGGCTGACCTATTAAAAACCATAAAAGACAATGCCGCTGCTCTTAATAAGACCATCGTTCTATGCGAAGGTGAGGATAAAAGAGTTATTGAAGCGGCTTCTATTATAACTAAAGAAAAAATTGCTAAAATTGTTCTGATCGGAAACGAAGAGGAAGTTAAAAGAGTCTCTCCCGAAACGGATTTAACCGGAGTTACTCTTATTGACCCTCTTACTTGCCCGAATATAGAAGAATACGCAAATATCCTTTATGAAGCTAGAAAGAATAAGGGAATGACACCTGAAGCTGCGCTAGAAGCAGCAAAAGACAGAACTATGTTCGGCGCATTAATGCTTAAAAAAGGCGAGGTTGACGGATATGTTTCAGGGGCGTGCCATTCTACTGCAAATACTCTTCGCCCAGGCCTACAGGTTATTAAGACAGCACCCGGAGCTAAAATTGTTTCCAGCTGCTTTATAATGATTCCGCCCGAAGGCGGCAATAAGTACTGCAGTGACGGAGCGCTTGCTTTTTCTGACTGCGCGCTTAACATTTATCCTTCAAGCGAGGACTTATCCGAGATTGCTATCTCTTCAGCAGCAACCTATGAAAAGATCGTAGGAAAAGAGGCTAGAGTCGCTTTTCTATCTTTCTCTACGCTTGGTTCTGGAAGTGATGCTAAATATACTGACAGCGTTACTAGAGTTAAAAACGCAGTTGAACTTACTAAAGCGTCAGCTCCTAATTTGAAAATGGACGGAGAGCTTCAGTTCGATGCGGCTATTGTTCCAAAAGTAGCGTCTATTAAAGCAAGCGGAAGCGAGATAGCAGGAAGCGCGAATGTATTCATTTTCCCGGATATTAATGCTGGAAACATTGGATACAAGATTGCTGAAAGACTCGGCGGATTTATGGCCGTTGGCCCTGTTTGCCAGGGATTTGCTAAACCACTTAACGATTTATCTCGTGGCTGCAAAGTTGATGATATCGTTTTGACTGTTGCTGTTACTGCACTTCAGTCTGTCAATTGAATAACACACAAATAAGGAAGAAATAAAATGAATGTACTTGTAATTAATGCAGGAAGCTCATCACTGAAATACCAGTTGATAGATATGGACGACGAATCCGTCCTTGCAAAGGGCGTTGCCGATAGAATCGGCGCTAAAGAGGCTTTTTTAAAGCATAGCGGCAAGAAAGATGTTGTTATAACTAAACTTATGCCTACACATAACGATGCTGTAAAACTTGTTTTAGAGGCTTTAGTTAACCCTGAATATGGAGTTATAAAAAACGTTAGTGAGATTAATGCAATAGGTCATAGAATAGTGGGCTCTGGAGAGGTTTTCCCGGACTCAGCGCTTGTAACTGATGCGACTATAAGAAAGTTAAGAAAAATTAGAGATCTTTGCCCGCTTCATATGGACGCGCACATTATGGGAATAAAGGGATGCTTAAAAGCAATGCCGGGAGTGCCTAACGTAGTTGTTTTTGATACGACTTTCCATAACACTATGCCGGATGTAGCTAAGCTTTATGCAATACCGCTTAATGATTATAAGAAATACCAGATTCGTAGATACGGCGCACATGGAACAAGCCATAGATATGTTTCTGAAGTTGCTGCAAAGATTATGGGCAAAAAGAGCTTTAAGCTTGTTGTTTGCCATCTTGGAAACGGGGCGAGCCTTTCATGCGTAAAAGACGGAAAGTGCATCGACACATCAATGGGACTTACTCCGCTTGAAGGTCTTGTAATGGGAACGCGCTCAGGCGATATTGATGCTTCGGTTGTAGAATATCTATGCAATAAGAAAGGGTATGACGTTCATGAGGCAGTTACATATCTAAATAAGTCTTCTGGTCTAAAGGGACTTTGCGGTTATAGCGACTTTAGAGACTTAATCGCTCAAATAGAAAAGGGTAATAAGAATGCTAAGCTTGCAGTAGATATGTTCTGCTACCGCGTAAAGAAATATATTGGCGCGTACTCTGCAGTAATGAACGGACTTGACTTCATTGCGTTTACTGCCGGAATTGGTGAGCACACCCCGGAGGTTAGAGAGAAAGTGCTTACCGGGTTAGACTATCTCGGAGTTAAATTCGATAAGGAACTAAATAAGAACGCTAAGAACGGCGAAATTGTTAAGATTTCAACGGATGATTCTTCGGTTAAGGTCTACATCATTCCTACTAACGAAGAAATTGTCATTGCTAGAGAAACAGTTAGATTGTCAAAATAATATGGTTATTTGATTTTAGTGACTAGAAAAACGGCGTCCTATTTTGCTGACTTAGGTCGCCGTTTTATATTTAATATTATTAATAACTCTAAAGATAGGTGGCATAGATTGTGCTGTCAAATTAATAAAAATAATACTAAATTTCTTGACACTTATATGCAAATATTGTAAACTAACAAGGCTGTCTGAAATGATGGTTCCATGCAAGGGCCTTTAGCTCAGTTGGTCAGAGCCACCGGCTCATAACCGGTTTGTCCGGGGTTCGAGTCCCTGAAGGCCCACCATTTCTTTTTATTAATATATGCCTTTTTTGGCCTGGTAGTTCAGTTGGTTAGAACGCTAGCCTGTCACGCTAGAGGTCGTGGGTTCGAGTCCCATCCAGGTCGCCATTTTATGCCTTGGTAGCTCAGTCGGTAGAGCAGGGGACTGAAAATCCCCGTGTCGGTGGTTCGATTCCGCCCTAAGGCACCATTAAATGCTGGTGTAGCTCAATTGGCAGAGCAGCTGATGTGTAATCAGCAGGTTGTAGGTTCAATTCCTATCAC
>JAGCYK010000052.1 GCA_017960845.1 Clostridia bacterium
GCCTTAAAAAGGAAGAAATAATTGCCGCTAAAGAAAAAATTGAAAAGACTTTCGGACCTGTTACGATGCTCATCAATGGAGCAGGCGGAAACAGCCCTAAGTGCACAACGGACAATGAAATATCTTCAGAGGCACAAGAGGGAATGAAGTCATTCTTTGATCTTGATGAAGCTGGCTTTAGATTTGTGTTCGACCTCAACATTCTTACCGCAGTGCTTTGCACACAGGTATTTGGTGAGGGAATGAAAGATCGTGGATACGGAAACATCATTAACATTTCATCAATGAACGCATTCCGTCCTCTTACAAAGATTCCCGCATATTCTTCTGCAAAAGCAGGTGTATCCAACCTCACTCAGTGGCTTAGCGTTCATTTTGCATCTGCCGGAATAAGAGTAAATGGAATTGCACCGGGATTTTTCTCAACAAAGCAGAACGCAGCGCTTCTTTGGAACGCTGACGGAACTCCCACCGCGCGCACAGCAAAGATTCTCGCACATACCCCTATGGGAAGATTCGGAGAAACAGAAGACCTTATAGGAACACTCCTTTGGCTTGCAGATTCAAAAGCAAGTGGCTTTGTTACCGGAGTTGTTGTTCCCGTAGACGGAGGCTTTGCGGCTTATTCGGGAGTTTAATAGATGAAAGACTTTTTTGGAAAAGACGTTCTCTTAAACGGAGATTCGGCAAAGAAGATCTATGGGGCAATCAAGGATTTACCAATCATAGATTATCATTGTCATTTGAATCAGTACGCCATAAGAGACGATCTGAAATTCAGCAACATTGGACAGATGTGGCTGGAGGGGGATCACTATAAGTGGAGAGCAATGAGAATGGCCGGGGTCGATGAAAATTCGATCACCGGCAATGCTTCTTGGAAGGAAAAGTTTTTTGCTTATGCTTCCGTTATGCCTAAACTTATAGGTAATCCGCTCTATTATATGAGCCATTTAGAGCTCAAAGAGATTTTTGGAATTACAATTCCTCTCAGTCCCGCCACAGCTGAACAGATTTGGACGGAAGCTAACGAAAAGATTAAAAACATAAGCGTTAGATCTCTTCTTAAAGGCTTCGGAATCGAATATATTGCAACAACTGATGACCCTGCAGGGGATTTATCCGCACACGGCACCTACGACGGAATAAAAGTTTGTCCGACATTCCGTCCTGATAAACTCTATGCTCCGACAAAGGCGTATTTAGAGACTCTTGGTAGCGCCGCAGGACGCAAGATTAATGATTTAAACGATGCACTCATTTGCCTTGAGAATAGACTGGATGCATTCATTAAAGCTGGATGCAAAATATCCGACCACGGTTTCAATGATTTTCCTTCGTCTTACTCGACATACGAAGAGGCAAACGAGACATTTAAAGATTTCGATAAGGCTTCAGAGGAAGCTAAAGATGGATACTTTGGATTCCTTCTCGACTGGCTTGCAAGACTTTACGCAAAGCGCGGAATTATAATGCAGCTTCACTACTCGGTCGTTAGAAATGCCAATCCCGGAATTTTTGCTTCTCAAGGTGTGGATAGAGGCTGCGATATAATAGCAAGAGAGTGTACTTATGACAATGTCGTTAAGTTCCTTGCTAGATTTTCTGATGATGAGCGTCCAGAGATAATAATGTACTCACTTAACCCGAATGCTGTGCCTGTTCTGTCTAACATTTCAGGAGCCTTCAGAAGGGTGAAAATGGGTGCTGCTTGGTGGTTTAACGATAGCATAGAGGGAATTCGCATCAACTTCAAGCAAGTTGCCGAATATGCTCTTTTGGGAGTTTTCCCAGGAATGCTTACAGACTCAAGAGCTTTTTCATCTTACGCACGCTTTGATATGTTCAGACGCCTTCTCAGCGACTACATAGGAGATTTAGTAGACAAGGGAGAATACGATCCATTGACTGCTGAGCAAACGGCAATAGACTTAGCTTACGGCAATATTAAGGGAATGCTTGAGAAAAATGCGTAAATACAAATTGCTTGCCGCAGATATGGACGGCACGCTTCTTAACGACAAAAAGGAAATTACGCCAAAAACTCTTGCTTCAATTAACAGGATGATTTCAAATGGCGGAGTATTCTGTCTATCGACCGGTAGGCCTCTCATAGGTGTCCTTAAATACTGTGAGCAGATAAAAGGAAATATCCCTTTGATTCTCTACAACGGAGCCATCGTTCGTTTTTCTAAAGACAGTGCGCCTATTGTAAGCAGGTGTCTATCAAAGAGCCAATCAGAAAGCATCCTTTCTGTAATAAAACAACATAACGGAATTTATATATTCTGGTCGAATGAGAAGGTTTATGCCAGCGTTATAAACGATATTACCATAAAGTATTTCGCTATAAGCGGGGCAACGCCCATTCTCATAGACGATAGCACTGTTATTCCTCATGGAGAAATCATAAAAATCATTTGGTTTGACGACAACGCTAAACTTAAGGAATACCAGGCAACATTTTTAAAAGAACTGAAAGACGTCAACTATTTTACTTCTCAGCCGACATTCCTAGAATTCGTCAGCAAAGGAATATCCAAAGCTGAAGCAATGGAGATTCTCGGACGCCACTGCAATATCGACAGAAGCGAGATGATAGCGGTGGGTGACGGATGCAACGATATTCCTATGCTAGAGTATGCTGGGCTTGGAGTTGCTATGGAGAATGCTGAAGAAGAGGTAAAACAGATTTGCTCTGAGATTACTTCAAACAACGAAGAAGACGGCGTAGGACTTTTAATTGACAAGTATTTTAATTAAAAAAACTAATACATAAGAGGAAATAAAAATGGAAAAATTCAAATTAAACGAAAATTGCAAGTACAACCTCGTTGTACCGACAAGTATGGGAGTAAGAATCACACCTCTCGACCGTCAGGTAGTGCATACTTCAAATCTTTTTAGAATGCAGGCAACCAGCGCTGAGTCGAACGTTCTCAATGTTTCTAGCTCTCTCGGACTTAGCACGATGGTTCTCACAACTTTCGTTAAAGATTCGCCTATTGCTTCTTTTATTAAAGCCGAGCTTAGAAAGCGCAATATTCAGTATCTTGGCGCAGAAGTTGCTCAGGGTGGCCCTTGGGGATACCGTCATCAGTTCAATATAGCAGATTCTGGCTATGGACTTCGTGGCCCTAGAGTTGCTAATGACCGCGCAGGAGAGGTTGGAAGAACACTAAACATAAAAGATTTTGACCTTGAAAAGATTTTCGGTCAGGATAAAGTTCAGATTCTTCACCTTTCTGGCCTTATAGCTGCACTTTCAGAAGACACAACTCGTTTCTGTCTCGAACTTGCACGTGCAGCAAAGAAATACGGCACAAAGATTGCATTCGACCTTAACTTCAGAGCAAGCTTTTGGAAGGGAAGAGAGAAAGAGCTTTCAGAAAGCTTTGCAGAGATAGCTTCGGTTGCAGATATCTTAATCGGAAACGAAGAAGACTTCCAGCTCGCTCTTGGAATGAAAGGTCCTGAGGCAGGCGGAAAAGATATTTCTTCAAAGATAGATGCATTCAAAGGAATGATTGAGGAAGTTAGAAAAGCTTACCCGAACGTTTCATATTACGCAACAACGCTCCGTCAGGTTGTAAACGCAAACGAGCACCTTTGGGGCGCAATCGCTTACGGCGAGGGCAAATGGACTGTTATTGACCCCCGCGCTATCCAAGTTATGGACAGAATCGGCGGAGGAGACGGATTCGTAGGCGGACTTCTCTATGGTCTATTAAAAGGCTGGGATATAGAGAAATGCACACAGTTCGGATGGGCTACCGGCGCACTTGCCGCAACATGTCTTGACGACTACGGAACTCCCGCAGATGAAGAACAGGTTTGGAGCATCTGGCAGGGAAATGCAAGAGTAAAGAGATAATTCAAAGGAGAAAAACATAAATGAAAAAAGCAAAACTCGGCCTTATAGGCCTCGGAGTAATGGGCGAAAACCTGCTCATGAACATGGAATCAAAGGGATTTACGGTAGCTTGCTACAATCGTACAACCAGCAAAGTTGACGATTTCGTAAACGGAAGAGCCAAGGGACTCAACATCATCGGTTGCCATTCTCTTGAAGAGCTTGCAGCAAATATTGAGCGTCCTAGAATCGTTATGATTATGGTTAAGGCAGGAAATCCGGTTGACGCTACAATCGATAGCCTGTTCGGAGTGCTCGAAAAGGGCGACATCATCGTAGATGGTGGAAACTCACACTTCCCTGACACAATTCGTCGTTGCAAGAAAGTTGAAGAAGCCGGTTTCCGTTATATAGGAATGGGCGTTTCAGGCGGCGAAGAGGGAGCTTTAAATGGTCCGAGCCTTATGCCCGGAGGAAGCGCAGAGGCTTGGGAGCACGTTAAAGACATCTTTACCGGAATCAGTGCTAAACTTGATGACGGATCACGTTGCTGCACCTGGATTGGTGATAACGGCGCAGGTCACTTCGTAAAGATGGTTCATAACGGAATCGAATACGGCGATATGCAGCTTATCTGTGAGTCATATGACCTTATGCGTAAACTTCTCGGAATGAGCGCATTCGAAATGCACGAGGTATTCGCTGACTGGAACAAGGGCGAGCTTGACAGCTACCTTATTGATATAACAACGAACATTCTCGCATATAAAGACACTGACGGAAAGCCTTTAGTAGACAAGATTCTTGATACAGCCGGACAAAAAGGAACAGGAAAATGGACTTCTCAGGCTGCTCTTGATGAAGGCTCTCCTCTTACACTTATTAGCGAAGCAGTATTCTCTAGATGCCTTAGCGCGATTAAGGACGAGCGTGTTAATGCTTCTAAGCAGTTTGCTAAGAAATCACCCGAGTTCAAAGGCGATAAGAAAGCTTTCATTGCAGATATAAAGAACGCACTTTATGCAGCTAAGATCATTTCTTATGCACAGGGTTATTCACTTATGGCTACTGCAGCTAAGACATACGGATGGAATCTTGACTATGGCAATATAGCTCTTATATGGAGAGGCGGATGCATCATCCGTTCACGCTTCCTCGGAAAGATCAAAGAGGCATTTACAAAGAATCCTGAGCTTAAGAACCTTATGCTTGACGATTACTTCAAAAAGACCCTTGAAAACGCAGAAGAGAGCTTCAGAAGAGTTGTTGCTACTGCAGTTCTTAACGGAGTTCCCGTTCCTGCAATGAGCTCAGCACTTGCATATTTTGATGGATACAGAAGCGAAGTTCTTCCCGCAAACCTTCTTCAGGCTCAGCGTGACTACTTCGGTGCTCATACATATGAAAGAGTTGATGGCCCTAGAGGCGAATTCCAGCATACAAACTGGACAGGACACGGCGGAACAACATCTGCTTCCACATACAACGCTTAATTAATAGATATGGAAATATTTTTAAAGTCAGATAAAGATACTCTCTCTCCTTCAGAGATAGAAAATGCGCTTAAAAAGTCATTAGAGGGAAGAAGCCTAAAAAAGGTTCTTCTCATTCCACCGGATTTTACGCGTTTTTATTCCAATGCAGGATTCATAACTTCTTGTTATTACAATCTGCTTAAGGATAGCGCTGAAGTTGACGTTCTTCCGGCTCTAGGCACGCATGACGCAATGTCAAAAGAGCAGTGCGAAGAAATGTTTCCCGGCATTCCTTATGACAGATTCATTTACCACAACTGGAGAAAAGACGTAGTAAAGATAGGCGAAGTTCCGGGAGAATACATTTCTGAGATTACTGACGGACTATGGACGGATAAAGTAGACGTTGAAGTCAACAAGCTTATCATGGATCCGTCTTACGATCTTATCCTTTCGGTCGGTCAGGTTGTGCCTCATGAAGTTATAGGTATGGCTAATCATTCCAAAAACCTTTTCGTAGGCTGCGGCGGCAGTTCTATGATTAACTCCTCGCATATGATCGGTGCGGTTTACGGAATGGAAAGAATGATGGGAAAGGACTTCACTCCCGTAAGAAAAGTCTTTGACTACGGCTGTGAGCATTTTCTTAAAGCCCGTCCTATAGTTTATGTTTTGACCGTTACGACAAACCCGGGAGATATTATAAAGACACACGGACTCTTTATCTCGGAAAAGAGAAGCGCTCTTGAGCAGGCTATAGCACTTGCACAGGAAAAGAACATTACTTTTGTGGATAAAGGAATAAAGAAATGCGTTGTTTATCTTGACCCGAAAGAATTCCATAGCACCTGGCTGGGGAACAAGGCCGTTTACAGAACGAGAATGGCGGTTGCCGATGACGGAGATTTAATTATACTGGCTCCCGGCGTAACCAAGTTCGGAGAAGACGGAATTGTAGATCAGCTAATTCGTAAATACGGTTACGTAGGAAGATTGAATGTGCTGGATGCATTCAGAAAGAATGATGACCTAAAAGAAAATATGGGCGCTGCTGCGCACCTAATTCATGGTTCATCGGATGGACGCTTTAGAATCACTTATGCCGTGAAAAAAATCACCAAAGAAGAAATCAAGGGAGTCGGATTCATCCCGGCAGACTATGACGAAATGGTGAAAAAATATGATCCAGCAAAACTAAAAATAGGCTATAATACCTTAGAGAGCGGAGAAGAGATTTATTTCATTCCCAATCCAGCACTTGGCCTATGGATAGATAAGACAAGGTTTTCTGAATAGGACAAACTAGAAAACCGGTGCTTAATGGTGAATGGCCTTAATAGGGCTAGACTAGTAATTAAATGATTGATTAAAAATGATTTCAGCTAAAAAGTGCTGTTCCATTAGGGATTTTACAAAAAACTAAAATTTCAAGGTAATTGCACTTTCATGCGGTCTCAAAAGAATTGGAACTTGGATTAAAGTCCGAGTTCTTTTTCTTTACAGTTCTACAATTTTTTTGATTATTTATTTCTTATTTGCCCAAACTCATTGACAAATTGTATAACAATCTGTATAATATTATATGTAATAAATGTTATAGCCGGTTTTTATGAAAGAACTTATAAAACAAATCAGACAATATACCGGATTAAGTCAAACAGAAATGGCTTCAAGAATAGGCGTTAGATTTGCAACTATAAATCGTTGGGAAAACGGTCATTCGGAACCGACTCGCCTTGCGCAAGAAGGTCTTTATACTTTATGCGAGAATTTGAACGTCCCCGTATATGAAATGATCATTGAAAAAATAAAACGCGAAGTGTCGACAATTTCGTTGGATAAAGGTCGCATTTTGCTTTATCACGGATCAAAAAGCGGTTTGATTGGTGATATTAAGCCGATAAGTCGTGAAAAATGCGACTTTGGTAAAGGATTTTATATGGGAACAACCCCCGAACAGACGCTTACTCTTATTTGTGATTTCGAGGAGTCAAAATTCTATGTCGTTTCCATCGACATCAAGGAACTTGAAAGCGTTGAAATTCCGGCGGATATAGACTGGGCGATGATCGTTGCTTATCATCGTGGACGTATGGAAAGAATAAAAGGCAGTAATTTTTATAATAAATACGGCTCAATGACAAGCGGAAAAGATTTGGCTATCGGTAGTATTGCAAATGATAGAATGTTTTACGTTATAGATAATTTTTTCTTGGAAAATATTACGGACGTTGCGCTTGTAAACAGTTTGTCCGCCCTTATGCTCGGCAAACAATACGTTGCTCTCACTAAAAAGGCGTGCAGCGCGATAAAAATTGAGAAAGAAATACCACTTTCGTTCTTTGAAAAGAAAGTTTTGAGAAAAGTCAGCGAAGGAAATCGTCAGAAAGGTATCGAGCTTGCTAATAAAATTTGTAAATCACACCGTCGTGAAGGTAAATTCTTTGACGAAATATTGGACGAAGCGATAAAAGGAGATAACTGATGGACGCTTTGGAATTAAAATTGTGCGATATACAAGGTCGCCTTTTTGAACTGTTTTTAAGCACGGATTATGATGCCGAAAACCTTGTAAAAGCGTTTATGAACAGCGAATTAGCCAAAAATCTCGATTCTGAATATAACCGTATGCAATGGGCTGGCGAGGAATATCTTTTGGAAGAACTTATTGCCACCTGCAAAGATAAGTTGACAATTAAAAAAGAGAGCGTTTCAAAAGAAGTTTTATTCTGGATGGGGTACGTTTACCGTTATTGGCATTTTTACACGAAAGAAGAAAGCGCAAAGATCTATAAGCAGGCATCTTTTGAAACAATGAACGTTAATTATTTAATGTTTCACACTATGGACGTTGAAGTTGCAATTGACGACCTTAAAGAAATTTATAAACAAAAGAAATAAATTTTTCAAATATGACATGTATTTGTCATAGTAAGTGTTATATAATAGAAAAAAACGGAAATGGAACAAGATACAAGAGTTGATATTAAAGAAAATTACATAAAATAATTAGACGACTCTCTGCTGTCGATTTTGCTTAAAGACCATAGTTCAGGTAAAAACATAATCTGGGCTACGGATAATTATGTTTCAAAAGGCGCGGGTTATGGCAAAGACGACAATATTTCTATTTTCGCAATAACAGGTTCAAAGGGCAACATTATAAAACCGAGAACGGAAAAAAGCAAACAGGAGCAAGTATCACGTATTCGTGATAAAGCCGAAGTGTTTACTCCATCTTGGGTATGTAATAAGCAAAATAATGAGTGGTTTTGGGAAGCATATTTTGGGTATAGGTAAGCACTATATGTTGTATATTTTTAAATAGAATCTTATTAAAAAATGATAGTAAAAATTCACTAGTAACTTCTAACTCTCCATATATAAAGTTTTCTAACGTATTTATGATAAATAAGTGACCAGTCAATTTTATATGCCGCAATTAGAATATATAAAATCTTTTGAATAGGAGGTAGTTAAATGTTTGGTAAGAAAAATGTTAAGAAAAAAAATATGGAAAAGAGCTTTGAAAAATTATCTAACGAGGAAAAAGTCAAAATAGAACTTGAAATGGCTAACCTCAAAAAGGAGTTAAAAGAAAACCCCGAGGCTCAAGAGTTCTTAAAAACTGCTGGCTCGATTTTTGGAAATTTGGAGAAAATAATGTCAAAATCAAACTTAAATCAAAATGATGATAGTAGTAATGATAGAAACTATTCATATATTTTGAATGATGATATAAAAATTGGTTCTGGCTATATCAATCCAAAATCCGAACAAACATATGGTAACGTCCTTGAAAAGTTGGGGAAGATGGATTATGAAACCTTTGAACCACTTCCAGATTATGTTCCTATGGAATATGAATTTGATCATGATCCTAGTGTTGTTGCATATCTATTTAGTTTAGATGGAGCTGGTTACACTAAGCATGGTAATAAGTTAATAATAGATGAAAAAACTAATCCAACAACTTTTAAACAATGGGAGAATCCTAATAACCACTTATTAACTTATGAAAAAACAAGATCATTTTTCTATAAGTATTTAGGAATAGATAGAGAAAAAGACAATAAAAGAGTTTGTTTCATAAACGAGGAGGTAACAAGAGGTGAAGAGTAAGTCTCATATCTATATGGCTAACCTCCTAAGAGAACATATCTTATTAAAAAGCGGAAGAATAAGTGTTGATGGACGTTTTTTTATAGTTCCAAAAGATTTTATGTATGCTCTAATGAACTATCCTCAGGAATATAGGGCTGGTGCAATTGGCCCAGACTTTTTCCCTGATATGTTATTTGGTCAAACACAAATGCATCCCCAAAATTCAGGGGTATGGCTAAAAAGAATGCGTTTAGTATTATCAAGATATCAAAAATCATCTCCTGAATACTATCCTGCTCTTGCATTTTATTTGGGCTATTTAACTCACTATGCAACCGATTTATTCGGGCATGAGGATGTTAATTATTATGCTGGTGGTTTCTTCCCAAGCATTTCTGATTTGATTGTTAAGCTAATTAAAGTAGGTGAAAACAAGAAGGGACAAGAAGATTTAAGTATTATAGTAAGACATATGATGGTTGAAACTTATATGGATAATAAAGTTCCTTTAGATGAACCAATGGATATTGAAGTACCTCTTGATTTTATCAAGAAGTGTTTTGGCACTCTGGAAGCATATCTATTTATGAAAGAAAATGGTTGTGCAGAGACTAGCCTCAAATCATTTAATGTATTGCCTCAAATGATTAGGAATTACTATGTAGCTGTATATAATTCTAATACCATTAGAGGTATAGAAAAAAGAGAAGAATATATTGATTCATGGCTAAATCTTTGGGTAACAATCGCAAAATTAGATATTAAAAATGACTTAGGTGTTGCATATGAAGAAACAAAAGAGTCATTAGTTCATCTCATGACCAACTATGCCCTTAGTTTTGCCGACCTTGAAGGAGCTGGCGATGCTATTCAAACCATAATGAACATCTTTGGGCTTGCATCTCAAGCAATAGCAGATGTTTTAACTCTTGGCCTAAATAGATTATTCTCTAGTGTTTCTAATAGAATTGGAGAACTAATAAAAGAAAGAATCGTTGGCAATTGCTTAGCAGGAGTAGTCTTATCACTCGGTGGTACAAGTGCTGATATTAAAAATTTTAAGGCTGAAAAAGAGTTTATTAAGAAACTAGTCGAGAACCCAAAAATTATTCTTAATCAGGATAAATTCTGTAAAGCACATAATGCCAAAGCAAGAGAACACTTTAAAAAGAGAGAAAACTTTTATCTCTTTTGTAGAGAAAAAAATATTTATAAAGAAAGCAAAGCATTTTTTAGTGATTACCTAGACTACAAGTGGGGCAACTACGGCAAAGAAAGAGATATTGAAAAGCAAGATTATAAAGAGTTTAAAAGATGCCTCAAAATGGGATTGCTTTGCATGTTAAGCGCAAATGACTTAAATAGAATAATTCTCCGTACAACTAGAGAAGTTCAGCACACATTTACTGGTATAAACAATCAACTTGGTACATATAGCTTAGTAGTAACATGTACTATGCGAAGTAATGCAAGCGCTGATACGATAAATGATGTATATTTAGAAATTGATGATGGCACGAATGATTCATATAGATTTCTCCTTGATCATGGCGGAATTGATGACTTTGAAGAAGGTGGCCTTTATACATACAATATCCATCTTCCTGAATTCATTCCGTATTCAAAAATAAAAGGTATGCGCATAGTTAAGTTTGGTAGAGATGATGCTGACTTTGATACAGTATATGTATCGGATATGTCAACAGGTAGACTAATTGCAAGAACTAATGCATTCTCTTTAACTGATAATATTCGATATAGAGAATTAACTATATGCGATAAATTAAATGTAAAAGATACAAGCGACTTCGAACATATTGCAGGTATATATGTAGTGTTTTGGGGGCCCGATAATATTTATAGCAAAGATTTGACATTAACTCTTTCAACTAAATCGGGTTGGGAGAAATCGTGGACTTATAGTTTTAAAAGAATTAACGAAGGAAGCGACATAAGATTCTTCCCATTATTTGCTAGATATGACGATATCAAAAAGATAGAATATAAATATAGTTCTAGAAAAGATTTGTCTTATGTTTATCTATTTGAGGGTCAATCATTTAGGAATATTGGATATGAGACAAAACTAAATAGAGATGGAAAACCTCACCAAATATCTTTCTTTAAACAGAACTTTCATAGTATAGAATATGCTTGGAACGTAACTGATTTTGGGGTAATTGTAAAAACTTCTGACAATCTATTATCTGGAACTGATGATGATATCACTCTATGGATAAACATAAATAATAAAAAATCTATTCCAATTTATTTAAATAAGGGCAAAGACTATAATGCAAATGAGGTTAATAGCTTAGAATTCTTTTACCATAAAGTAAATAGTGGTGTAGAAGTTAGAGATATTAAGAGTTTCACTTTAACTAAAAATGGTAAAAGAGATGATGACTGGACAATTGATTTCATTGCATTAGTAGATATTACTAGTGGGGACCCATTATTTGTTAAGAGGTTCGCAGGTCCTACAGTCCTTGAAGCTAAAACCTCAATTGAAATCAATGATGGTTTCTGGAAATTAGTGTTTTATGAACGCAATTGAAAGAAGCATAAAATATAAATGGAGCACAACTCCCTTTATATTTTTATGTAGATATATATGATGAATAGAGGAGATTTGTATAGATAAATTCTATAGTGAAGCAAAAGAGAGGCTAGTTTTTGATTGCATGAGACTCCCCAATGTGTGATGGCGTTTTAGTTATCCCTATTGGATGCTTAAAAAATTAACTATTTTCTTTTAGATTTCAAATTATATATGATGTGGCGCTATGCATATGAATGATACAAATGTAAGGTGTTTATAAAATTCACTTCCGTTCTAATAGATAGATGAAAAAGGGAAAGAAAGTGAGTTCAATATCTATGCAATCAATAATCTATGAAGTCTTTTAAAAGGTAGTCCGCATATTCGTAAATCTGCTTTTTAGAGGTGTTTGAAGTCAGTTTAAATCTCCACTCAAGCAGCATCAATAGGATATTGCAGTGATGTTCATTAAGAAGTGCCTGTGGAATAGGGCAGTCTTTTCTAGCCGGGATTACATCCGAAACATCTTGAAGAATCTTTTTAAGATAAAGCCGGCAGCTTACGAAGAAATAACTTTCAAAGCTGTTTAAAGCAAGTATCGTTCGAATGGCAGGCTCATGTTCTGTCAGTAGGTTATATACACCGTCAAACATTTCTCTCGGAGTGGACTTTAGAACGGCGCTTTTAACGTTTTCTTTCATTACAAGCATTGCAAGTCTGTACCAGAAGTAATTTAGAAGGTCATATTTATCGTCGAAATAATTGTAGAACGTAGCTCTAGGGTAAGTGCTTTCTTCACATATTTCATTGACGGATATTTCATCGAAAGGTTTTGTGCAAAGCAGGCTGAAAAGTGTTCCGGCGAATGCGTCGAGAACTCTTTTTGCGCTTTTTGTCGGTTTTTCGTATGCAGTGTATTTCATAGCATACCCCTCCTTTTTTGCAAATGAACTTTATTTGTCAAAATATAAACGACAAGTGAGTTTTTGTTATTACCATATTTTTCGAAAATAATATACACTATAAAAGATATTTTTTGCAAGTGTCAAATTTTAGGCAACTGAAAAAAAGGACGCTTTATAGGCAATGATTTATTATTTTTCAGCAACAGGCAATTCTAAATATGTCGCAGAGATTCTCGGCGAACGTCTAGGTGAAAAAACAGTAGACATTCGTAGCGTCTCAAAAGAAGAAATCTGCAAAATAACGATTGAACAGGGAGAGGTATTCGGACTGGTAACTCCGACATATTATTGGGGGCTACCTGTTATAGTTGCAGATTTTTTAAAAAATGCTGAAATATCACTTAAGGGCAAAAAGTATTTATTTCTCGTGGCAACTTACGGAACTGTAACCGGGCAGCTTGCGTATCAAGCTCAAAGCATAATGAATAAAAAGGGAATGCCGTTTGACGCGTTTTTCGGAATAAAGACAGTGGACAATTACGTTCCGCTCTTTTCAGTAATCGACAAAGAGGCTAATAAGGCAAAAATAAAGGAGAGCAAAGACCAAGCACTGGTAGCAGCAGAGAAGATTAAAAGCCGACAGACTGGCCTTAAGATGCCGGACAGCATCTTCTTTGGACTGAGCGCAGCGGTTTACCAGTCATATGAAAGAAAGAGAAAAACTAAGAA
>JAGCYK010000053.1 GCA_017960845.1 Clostridia bacterium
CCCATACCCTATTTTAAATAGAGCACTCATATCGTTTTTATTTGCTGTGTTTTCTCCCTGTGCAAGATATTCGCGACAAAGCTCTTCTGCCATTTCTTCGACCTGAGTAGAAGATTCATCGTTTAAAGCGCTCATTATTTTTACAGTCGAACTTAAATATGTTAAATTCTTGCAGTTTTCACGCATTGCCTTCATCGTTTTGGTAGCAAGTGGCGCCCAGGAACCATTTTCTATAAATCCAACCGTCCTATTTTTAAATCCACGCTCAACAAGATGCTGAATGAATTCTCTCATAAATGGAAATATTTCCGCATTATATGTAGTAGTTGCAAAAACAATCTTTCCATAACTAAATGCGTCCGCTGTCGCCTTAGCCATATCGCTTCTAGCCAGGTCATAAACGACTACTTTCGGGCAGCCTTTAGCTTTTAGTTTGCTCGCCAGAAGTTCCACTGCCTTCTTTGTATGGCCGTAAACAGAAGTATATGCAATCATTATTCCTTCTTTTTCTACGGCATACGATGACCATGTGTTATATAGATCCAAATAGTAATTAAGGTTTGAAGATAAAACCGGTCCGTGCAAAGGACATATTATCTCTATTTCAAGCGAGGAAGCCTTTTTTAATAGGTTTTGAACCTGCATCCCGTATTTGCCGACTATGCCAATGTAATATCTTCTTGCCTCGTCTGCCCAATCCTCTTTAGCGTCCAGTGCTCCGAATTTTCCGAAACCATCCGCAGAAAAGAGCACTTTATCTAGGCTGTCGTAAGTAACTATAACCTCCGGCCAGTGCACCATCGGAGCAGTGACAAATGTAAGAACATGTTTTCCGAGCGATAGCGTGCTTCCCTCTCCTACAACTATTCGGCGATTGTCAAACTCACTGCCAAAGAAGTTTTTCATCATCTGAAAGGCTTTCGCAGAAGACACAACGATGGCACCTGGATAAGTGCTGAGAAAGTTAACAATGTTTGCTGAATGGTCTGGCTCCATATGCTGAACGACAAGATAATCCGGCTTTCTCCCTTTAAGTGCTGCAGATATATTATCTAGCCACTCGTGCGTAAAATTCTTATCAACTGTATCCATTATTGCAATTTTATCGTCAATTATTGCATATGAATTGTATGACATTCCTTTCGGCACAATGTACTGTCCCTCAAATAGGTCTATTTTATGGTCGTTAACACCAACATAGATAATATCGTTTGTTATGTGCATAGGTTAATTTAACTCCTTATTTTGTTATAGATGCATTTATTCTTAGTTTCACAATTCTAGCATGTTTACTCAGTCAATTCAATACAGAACCAAATTAAAAACATATCTAATCTTAGCAAAAGAAAACGATTCCGGATTACAAATGGAAATACGGTCGGAAAAAATATCTATTTCATGTTGAACGGAAATAACGTAACGTGCGCGGGCAAAACAGTTCGTGTTTTAATCATTTCCCCCAATCTTTCCAGGAAACATACTGAACGCCATTTATATCACATGTCAAATCACCAAGATAGTAAATCATCCCATGTGTGTCATCACCTTTTAATTCGATATACTTTTTAACATTGGAGGCCATTTTCTTTTCTGTATCGCTATTACTCTTGACTTCTATTGCAAAGGTATGCTTCCAATCAGCAATAGTATCGACCTCAAAGCCATTTTTATCTCTGAAGAACGTCAAACTTGATTTCTTACCCTCGTTGTATCGTTTTTTTAGGAGTTCCGATACAGCCATGGTCTCGACTGCCGCTCCTTTATGAATATCTAGGAGCAATTCTTCCTTAGAATCAAGTCTAAGCAAATAACACATAAGTCCTGGATCTACGAAGTACAGTTTAGGCGTTTTGACTATGCTTCTGCCAAGATTGTTTGAGTCCGGCTCTAGAAAGTGAATGATATACGATGCTTCTAGGATAGAAAGCCATGACTTAACTGTTACTGCGGATACTCCAACGCTTCTAGATAGGTCATCATAATTAATCAGCTGACCGCTCCTTGTAGCGCATAGTTGAATGAGTTTTCTGAATGCATTTATATTTGAAGGATTAATCTGATCCTTTACATCCATATCCATATATGTATCAATGTAGTTCTCAAACCAATCGTCTCTTATGAATCGTTTCTCCTTATCATAAAGTGGCGGATAGAAACCATTGAACACAAGATCATATGCATCCGCTGACAATAAGCCCGCTTTATTTAGTTCTTGTATTGAAAAGGGTAATAATTTTATCAGGCCTACTCTCCCTGCTAGGCTGTCAGAAATATTCTCTTTCAGCCTAAACTGACTAGACCCTGTAAGGATATATTTACCTGGTATGTACTCTCTAGTATCAACAGCGAGCTTAATCGCATCAAACAATTCAGGAACTTTTTGGGCCTCATCTATTACAGCCCCGCCTGGAAATGCTTTAAGAAAGTCACCAGGATTAGACGCTGCCAGCTCACGCATATTCTTGTCATCAAATGAAACGTAAGGTTTATCCGGAAACGCCATTTTTGCCAGTGTTGTTTTACCACTCTGTCTGGGACCGGTAATAGCTATAACAGGAAACTGACCCGCCAATCTCATAACTATATCATATGCTTTTCTTTTTATCATTTAATGTCTCCTTCAGTATATTCCAAAGTATATCACTAGTAAATTCCAAAGTCAAGACCTAGTAAATTCCAAAGTTTATGTTCAGTAAATTCTAAAGTGACATTCCAATATACGTAAGCATTGTCTTAACAAATAATGAATACAATAAAAAGATGACAGATAATACATGTACTATCTGCCATCAGTTAACAACATATGGTTAATTTATTTAATTTTCTTTATTCCCACTCAATTGTAGCGCTGGGCTTCGGAGACAAGTCATAAAGAACTCTGTTTACGCCCTTAACCTCTGATAGGATTCTATTAGTTATCTTATTTAAAATCTCATATGGAATCTCTTCAACAGTAGCGGTCATTGCATCTTTAGTATTAACGGCGCGAATTACAACCGGCCAGTCAAAGCTTCTCTTTCCATCTTTAACTCCTGTCGATTTGAAATCAGGAATAACCGTAAAGTACTGCCAAACTTTTTTTGCAAGGCCGTTTTTAGCAAATTCATCGCGAAGAATGGCGTCTGCTTCTCTTAAAGCCTCTAATCTATCTCTAGTGATAGCTCCCGTGCATCTTACTCCAAGCCCAGGGCCAGGAAAAGGCTGACGGTAAACCATACCATCAGGAAGTCCAAGTGCCTTTCCTACTACTCTAACTTCATCTTTGAAAAGTAGCTTGATCGGCTCAACAAGCTCGAAATCTAAATCCTCAGGAAGTCCGCCAACATTGTGGTGTGATTTAACTCCGTCGGATTCAAGTATATCCGGATATATAGTGCCTTGAGCTAAGAATTTGATTCCTTCAAGTTTTCTAGCTTCTTCTTCGAATACTCTTATGAATTCAGCGCCAATGATTTTACGCTTTTTTTCCGGGTCGCTGACATTTTCAAGTTTGTTTAAAAAGCGGTCTACTGCATCAACATATATGAGGTTTGCATTCATCTGGTTTCTGAACACTTCCACAACCTGCTCAGGCTCGCCTTTTCTTAAAAGTCCATGATTGACATGAACACATACCAATTGTTTGCCAATTGCCTTAATAAGCAGTGCGGCAACAACTGATGAATCTACGCCTCCAGAAAGTGCTAGAAGTACTTTTCCATCTCCGATTTGTGCTCGGAGCTCTTTTATTTGCTCTTCGATGAAAGCATCTGCTAGTTTTTTGTCCGTAATGCGTGCCATATTCTCCGGCCTAACATTTCCTGTCATTTCTTTTACCTCGCTTTTTATTGACTGAAATTATTATAATGTGATTTTGGTTTTAATATCAAATAGATGTCATTATTTGGTTTAAAATTTTTTTTGTGAAAAACTTAGTTGAACCTGCTTTTCGTAAATTCATAAAGTGCGATTCCAACTGCTTGCGGTAGATTTAAAGAGTCGATTGCATCGCTATGTTTAATTAGAACCGCTGTTCCCTTTTCATTGTAGTTTTTGGGCAGCCCAGTCGCTTCGTTAC
>JAGCYK010000054.1 GCA_017960845.1 Clostridia bacterium
CGGGATTCGGCACTAAGACATTTAAGATCACTGCAGAAGACGAAGCAGGAAATGTCAGCAATGTTGAATTCACACTTAAGGCTGAATGGCTCGAAAATAAGACCATTATTCCTGACTTTGCTCTCCCTCTGGAAGGAAACGAATACTATAACCTCGACGAAGGTTACTGGGTAGTAACCAAGAACACACCCGAGGGTCCTGTTCAGGATAGTACCGTTTACAGCGGTGGTATGCCTTTCTATGTTGAAGAAAGCGGAGAATATACTTTTACGAAGGTAACCTGATTATATGCGCAACAAATTATTGCCGGTTATAGTGGACCCATTAAACAGTGTTTCTTCTTTTGTTGTTGATTCACAATACTGGACAAAGCCTTTTCTGGGTTATTTCATCAATGGGTTATCTGATGATATGTACGAATAGGAAAACCCTTTATAATTTCTACTATCTTAAGTATATAGTGCCATTTGTTTGAACTATGTTTAAAAACCCTTTATAATTTCTAATATCATAGATTGGGTGTTTAAAATGGGATTAATACAAAGCTTTTCTATAGATCACACACGCATCGTGCCGGGAATATTTACAAGTAGGGTCGATCAGTTAGGTAACTACTTTGTCACGACTTATGACATAAGACTTAGGCGACCTAACATAGACCCGGTTATTGATACAGCGGCGATGCATTCGCTTGAACATATTATCGCAACTTTCCTTCGCAATGATCCGCTATGGAAAGATGAAATTGTTTACTGGGGGCCGATGGGGTGCCTTACAGGTTTTTATCTTATACTAAAAGGCAACCGCGCTTCTAGAGAGCTTTATGACCTTGTGCTAAAAGCATTCGAATTTGCTGGGTGCACTAGCGAGGTTCCGGGTAAGTCTCCGGTTAACTGCGGCAACTACGTTATGCATAATCTTGAAGCGGCCAAAAAGTGTGCGCTAGAATTTGTTGCATATCTAAAAGATAATGCCACGAATCCGCTCATCTTTGAATATCCAAAATCTGATAGACTTAAGACTACTGATGGGCAATTGTTTTACGATTCTTGATAGCTAAAAAATACTTGCGGTTAATCTAACGAGCTAAACTAAAGCATTGGCAACAGACCACTTTATGTTAAAATTGTATTGCTAGGGGGACAAACATGAAAAGACACAAATTAGGCGCATTCATTGACGCGATATATGCAATAATAATCACCATTTGCATACTAGACTTAGAAAAGCCGGCTTCTCTTACTTGGGGAAGCTTATGGGAAATAAGGGCCTCGCTTTTTGCATACACTGTTACATTTTTTATGATGGTTAGCATGTGGGTACAGATACATTTCCTTTGGGATCAAATTAAATTCATTGACCACGCCGTAGTTTGGGCGTGTCTTGTTTTTTTGTTTACTTCATCCTTTATCCCATATATGACTTCGCTCATGATGACTGAGAATTTCTCAAACGAATATTTCTCAATTCTTTATGGCGGTCTTACTATATTTATTTCGCTGAATCTTCTCGTTATACAAAAAGCGGCGGAAAGGTGTAATAGGCATATTTTTGGAAAGGGAATGAAGAGTAAACTCATGCCTAGCCAGCAAATAATGTTTAACGATATATTAATAAAAATAGCTGGAACGCTCATAAGCGTATTCCTATGGCCGCCGTTCATTTTAATCGCCGTATTTATTGCTTTTGAGTACAACTCTATTTCTTCGATATATATCAGGAAAAAGATGCTGAAAGACAGCGAAGCACATAAGAAGGAGCTCGAAGCCCAGCAGATGGAAATAGAGGCGCAAAAACAGGAAATTGAAGCTCAAAAGCAGGTAATTGAAGAGCAAAAGCAGGAGCTTGAGGCCCAGCATCAGGAAAGAGAAACGCTAGAAGAAGAGCCTGCAGGGGCATAAAAAATAGCCAAAAATACTTGACAATTTAGCATTATTATTCTACATTATATTAAGTAATGATATTAATACGCGGGCTAATCTAATGTTTGAGTGAATTAGGGCAGTTAAAGCGAATTTAAAATTTAATACGGGCAAAACGATCGGAAGGTCGCGACGCAAAGCTATAGGGTCTTAAACAGACAGCCAGTTTCATGAGTTTTTTGTAATGATATCGGGAGGTCTTTTTTTGTTAATAGGACATAAAAAGTTTTAGAAAAAAGTGAAAGAGAAAAAGGGAATGCTTAGCAAAGATTTAAAAAACGCACCTAAAGGCGCCATAACGAAGTTTGTTAGTTCCATTGTCGGAATGGTGATTAGTTTTCTTTTGATTCTTTCGGGCGGATTTGCTTTTGCCTGGTTTTCGCAAAGCGGCAGTGTTTCGCCTTCAGGAGTGCAACTTGCAGTCACTTCTGACACTTTTGACATATATGTAAATAGAACCAGCGAGTATGACCGCAGCGTTTATGCCGGCGTTCCTCTAATGAAAAGTCTTCTTGGAACAAATGGCTATTCGTCAGTGATATCAAAAACAGATGCATCTAATTTCGGGATTGCGGTAGAGCTCGTTAATGATTTCGTTAACCTTGGTGAAGACGGCCTCATTGATACGGAAGATGATACTAGATATCTTCGCCCGGGCGCATTTGGGACTTTTTCGTTTTACCTTGTTCCTAAGCAAGGCAGTTCGGTTACTACATATTCAGTTTCTTTAAATACCGTAGGATACGATGCGATTCTTACAGTAAATGAAAACTCTCAGCAGGTAGTCATTTCTGGGGTAGAAGAATACAGCGGTGACGACGCATCTCAGATACAAGACTTGCTTAAAGGACATTTCCTTTTCTTCAAATCGCGCTCTGGAAATAATGCAAATGATTATCAGTATTCGGATTTAATAGAGGGTAGGGATTTCGTTATCGACACTGCTCAGCTCGAGCCCACAAATATATCAATAAACGGACAAAGCACCACTTGCTATGAGATAACGCTCTACTGGGTATGGCCATTGACTTACGAGACAATGCTAACTCAAGCGTACCCGGCTTCTATGCAGCAATATATTTTAGAAAATAGATCATACTTTTTTGCAACAAACCTAGACAGCTCTGATGATATGAAACTGAGCGACGGATATAATGACGCAGATCAGAGAATAGGTGACAAAATAGACTATCTCGCAGTATTTCTTAGAATATCTGCAAATTCAAGCGCAAGTTAAGGCAAATCAAACGACAAATATTTTTACCAGCACGTTACCGGCGGAGACATCTTAAATGGAAGAAAACAATACATTATCATCAAAACAAAAAGTAGTATCGATGATTAATAGAATCGGAGCGATTTTGCTTGCGGTATTGTTTTTCGTGTCCTCTATCGCGGTTCCGGTATATGCCTGGCTATACTTCGGTAGAAATGTAGCTGGTTATGCTCCGATATCTTCTCCAGAGTCTCTATTTATAGGAACAGGTAATGAAGAGGATATTAAGTACCTGTATTTTTCTGGTGTAGATATCTCGCGCAGTCAAACATATATGGAATATGTGCTTTGCGTAAGCGGAGAAGGAATTCAGTATTACGGACTCCAGTTCGGCTATACTACCAACAACCAGTTTACTTACTCTCTATATAATGCAACAAAAGTAGATTCGTATACTGATGGCGCAGTTGTGTATTACTCACATGACGAATCGGTCGCTCCGTCATACTATGTTAAAACGGCCGAGCAGGGTCAGTCCCCGGTAGCGATTCCAATCACATATTTAAATAAAGCTGAGAGCGAAGAAATACTCGCTACTGATGCTTTGCACGGAAATACTTTCGGCAGTTACGCAAATGTAAACAAATATGCCGAGCCCGTCTATTGGAAAACTACCAAGTCTATTTCTGTAGAAACTGGAGCCGGCCTAACAAGACAGTTCACTCATTACTACATTCTCCGCATAAGCTGGGAACCGGGAAAGAACAATAGAGAAACAGATATCATATGTATCGCAGCTAAGGTTGCTTCATATGACCTTTCTAGACCATAAACATTACCTAGTTGGTTCAAGAGATTAAAAAAGGAAAGAGATAAATAAATGCAGATGAAGAACGCTGGAAAACTGAATATAAAGCTGTTTGCGATGATTATTTTAATGATGGTCGCAGTTTCGCTTACTATAGTTGGCGCTGCTTATGCTGCATATACACATAGCCAGAACGTTCAAAGAACAGTAGCTTCTTATGACGAAGCGGGTGAGCTTTTTTCATCCAACTACCTTATAAGCGGAACTGGGTCCGATAACATTCGCACGGTAACGGTTAGCAGTCCGACGATTAGCGCCGTAGCGGGCATTTCTATTTGCAACTATGCTCAGCATAACCCCGGAAGATTTTCAGATACGGATATTGAGTATTCTATCAGCGCGACTCTTATGAAAAGACAGGGAGAAACTTTTGTAACGGCAAGCAGTAGTGACGTAGGGATCTATAAAGTTACGCTTACTAAGGGCCAATCGAGCATTACGCTGACGCAAAACAATTTAACATCGTCGCTTCCAAACAGCACTCTTGATGGAAGAAGGGCGCATTCAGACACTTACACTCTTTCTTTCAATAGCGACTCAGACAATCAATTTACATCTGACCTTTATGTGCTGGTAGTTGCCGAGTCTGTAAGCGGACTAATTCCGCCCATTACTCTTAACGGATATTTCCATGCTGAAGTTGTAAACGAAAGGGAAGATATTGGCTGGACGGGTACTATCAGCGACAACAAAGAAAATGGCCGCACTCCTAATGACTATGCTGCATTCAACTATGTAATTATGGGTGTCGGGGCAGGCCGTTATAGACTTTCCTGGAAAAACGAATACATTAGCCTTGCGCTTAACTCTCTATACGATTTAACAGGGCAATACACAGAGACTTATGTAGAACAAGGCCAGACCGTTAGAGTTGTATTCGAAGACGCTCAAGCAAGCGAAAAATACATAATATTTGAAGTTGATTCAACAAGCGTAAACCGCTATGACCTTGTTTTTGTTAAGAATGCGGGCTTCCCTAACGCAGCAACTTGGAATGATGTGGCCCATTACATTACGCTTGAGCCGTACGCTTCGGCCTAATAACTATAAAGATAATCGAGGAATTATAAGTAGATAATGAAAATGCAATCGAAGATTAATATGAAAAGGATAATTCCGGTCATACTCTTTGTAGTAATGACAATTATCTGCATGTCCATTTGGGTCTTCGATATGGCTAATATAAGGTCCGCTAGAGCAGAGGATCCTAAAAGAACATATACATTTAAATCTGTTGCAGACTTTATTACTTATGCCGATGAATATAACAATGAAAATGCACATAACCAAACAGATGAGCTTAGGTTTTCTACTACGCAGGGAGCCGCCGTTTTAGACCTTGAAGGCTTTACGGGTCTAGGAACCGCAAGCCGTCCTTTTGCCGGTTCGATTTACATTGGAAGTTCTGACTCAAATACTTTCCGTCTTTACGACGCGCCTTTATTCGATTACGTTACTACGGACCTAACAATCACTATCGCCGGAGAGGGCGATAGATCTCCGGTGCTTATTCGCGGCGGCACGACATCCACTAACGCACTATTTGCTAACCATGTTTATCAGGGAGACCATGCTGCGAACTGGAGCATAACATTAAGCAACCAATCAGATGCGACTCACGGCGGCCTTATAGGTGAAATAGGTGACGGAGCCACAGTAAGTGTTTCGTTTACTAATAACTCTTCAATTAATATTGTCGGTTCGGGAAATACCGGCCTAATAGCCGGCACTCTAGGCGCTGGCGCAACGCTAAATGTAACTACAGCTGGAAGCGGAAGCGGACTAAGCGTTTCAACTGACAAAGGAAATGCCGGCGGGCTTGTCGGCGAAATGAAGACCGGAGCGGTTTTGCAATTAGATAGCGCGAACAGCTCACGCGTAACTAGCGTTTCAACCGCTGCTTCAAACGGAGACAACTCCGGGTATGCTGGCGGAATTGTAGGCTTTGTAAACGACGCGATAGTTCAGCTCGCTGCAGGCGTTAGCGACTACGCCGTTAGCGGCTCAGTAAGCGGGGCAAACGCGGCAGGCGGATTATTTGGATACTATTATTCAAATACTTATGCAAGCAACTCCGTGAGCCTTGCTTCGTATAATATAACGAGTGGTATGGCAATCTCTTCTAGTGGAAACACCGGAGGCGTTTTCGGTGTGCTTAGAAGCGAGCGCTCAAGCTTTTCATTTAACGGCAATTCGGATAATTCTGAGACATTAACAGTATCGCTTAATGGCGGAAGCAACCGAGGCGGCGTAGCGGGGCAGTATAGAACGAACGCGCTAACTAATACGCTTTCAATTACTAAAGTCCGCGCTATTGTAACCGGTGCAAATAGTGTTAACTGCGCAGGTTTAATAGGGCAAATAAGCGAGGTTCCAGCCTACGTTTCAATTTCAGATGTTAGTTGCTCTTCAGGCGGAAGTTCAACAATCAGCGCAGGGCTTATAGGCGACGCCGGAAGTGGCGGTAGCTTTATTGATGTATCAGGAACTGTCACTGCAAGCGGAAGATTAACCGGCGGCTTAATCGGTACGCTAAGCGAAGGCGTTTTGCGCCTTGCCGGAACTACTAACGTTTCAGGCATAACTAGCGCTAACGGTCTTATTGTAAACCAGCGTGGACATAGTCTCGTATATGCTCTTGGAACTGGGGCCGGCGACGGCTGGGTTTTAAACCGTCCAGCCTCTTTTAAAACTGACGATATATATAAGTGGGGACAGGTTCTAAGGCTTGATGGAACAACTCTAACTGAAAGCAATTTGTTCACAGTCAATATGACGAATCATACGGTTTCTATCAAAACTGCTTCAACCACCGTTTCTTCTCTTTTAGACTTTGCTAAACTCGCTTTAAACATTCAGCTTAATACTTCAGGCCCTGCAGGCAGCGCGCTTATCTATACGACCGGTACATCATCATCCGCGTCGCTCCTTGCAAGCGGTTCTCTTTCCATTAAAAACACGGTGACTACAATCGATCTATCTGGCACAGGGCTTACGGGGCTTACGCGTGATGACGGAGTAAATGCTGCATTTACCGGTACATTTAATGGAAATAACAAAACAATAGTTATATCAATCGGTGAGCAGTTCGGAAACGGAAAAGATGTTTACGTATATAATCACAAATATACCGGACTATTTGCAAAAACCGGCAATAGTACAATAAAGAATCTTACGATTAAAGGTTCGGTAAGAGTAGATGCAAAAGGTGAGACGGGCTCAACTGAAAGTCCAACTTATTGGAACGTCGGAGGAGTAGTTGCATATGCACAAGGAAACCTAACCCTAAATACTGTTTCTTTGCCTAAACCATCTTCAGCCGGAAATTATGACGGACTCACAGTTACTTTAAATGTTTTAAATAGCGGGGCATGGGTTCGCGCAGGTGGCGCTATAGGTACGATTGCTCCAGCAGGATCGGTAACGATTTCAGCCGGGTCATACGGCGCAGACTTAGTAGATTTAACCAATGTAAGTGGTAGTAGCGAAACTATTTTTGGTGGAGTTATAGGCACAGTAGAAGGCAGTCGCGACAGCCAGCTTTCTCAGACAATAACCATATCTAGCGCAACTTTAAGCTCTAAATATACAAAACAATACACAAATAGAGCGCCTCATTTTGGCGGAGTTATAGGCAGGATTGAACACGCTTATTATTCTGCAACCGGCTCAAGAGATGTATTTTTAAATACAGTGACCATAAACTATACGGCTTCGGCTACGCCTGTAGATGGGGTGTTCGGTGGAATATTAGGCGACGAATGGTATGCAACGGATGTTACAATTTCTTCGCTTTCAATCGCAAGCACCACGCTTACCGCAACAACTAATTCTGCAGATATGGGCGGACTTGTGCGCATAGCTAGCGGGCACTGGGATATTCAATCGCTTTCGTTAGGTAGCAACGTAACTATAAGTGCTCCCAGCGGATCGACATTCGGATTCGTTGCAAACAAAGCTTATTATAACGGCGATGATGACCAAAGAAGGACAGTTCTTTATCTGGATGTGAATAATACATCCACTAACTATAATATTGCAAGCCTTTCCTTTACAAACGGAACTTCTTTTGATGTATTTGATGAGCTTGTTGCAGATAGCCGCTTTGACGGAGCAGATATAGTTTCTAACGGCCAGGCAATCATTTCCGTCTCTACAACTGATGGAAGTCCCATAATCTTTACCGGCTCGGATTGCAACACATATCAAAACCAGACGACATATGGAAAAAACAATCAATCCGTAAACGCAAATACTAGATATTATTACAATTTAAAATCTATTCGTACCGCAGCTACTACCCCTGCATATAATCTGCTTTTATGGAGCGTCAAAGCATATGCTCACTCAAGCATAAAAGACTTTTTTGTTTGCACTACGGCCTTTAGCGGCAATCTTGATATGACAGGGCTCTCCTACTATCCGGTTAATCTCAGCGGAGAAACCGTAAGTTTCTCTTCCGCTACGCTTACACTTGACAATAATGGAATTGAAGCGAGCGAAAACTATTCTTCGGGCGCTTCGGACGGAACCGTAAGATCGACGCGCACCAATTCTACTCAGCATTATCTAATGCATACCGCGCTGTTTATTAATGTATCAAGTACGGTTAATATAGCCGGACTTACAATAAATGGTAACGTACCTAAGTTATCTAACAGTTATTGTGGCTTTTTAGTTGCAGGCACAATCGGAGGCACGACAGGTGCAATGATTTCTGCGGGTAATGAAGGAGACATAGTATTCAACGGAGCGTTTATTTCAGATCCTTCAAATGGCGGAAGCCCTTTTGCCACAAGTGTATATTCGCCGCTCTTAATAAACACGGTTTCGGAAAATGCGACCATTTCTATTGATGGAATAAGACAAAGCGGCTATAACGGCTCTAATGGAATAGGAATGCTTAGCAGCACTAAATATGCCGGCTCTAGCGTTATAGGAAATGTAGGCGGAGAATCTGCACGTTCCATAAGACTATCGTTTACAAGAGTTGCTCTAGATTCTAGAACTGCGGCTATATCAGAACCGGCAAACAGTTCGCTAAATTCAGTTTATGGAACAAATCGCTCCATTTTCAGCCTCGCAACGCTGCTTAATAGTTTTGCATATTTCAGCGAGAGCTCTGGAGCATACAACTTCTCGCTTGAGGAGGACTGGGAAAATTCAACATCTCCGCTTCATCTTGTTACTTATGGAAAAGAGATAAGAGCGGACGGCGAACATGGAGATCAAACTAAGTATTATAGGTCAAATACAAATTATGTCGATCCTACAACTGGGGCAAATATCACCGCTGCATATGATTTTTCAACCGGCTTTTTGCCTTATATAAACAATAATACCGTAAATAATCATCATGAGCTAAGCATAAATATTTTCGTTACTGTAACCGTTGAAGGCTGGGGAACTTATGCAAATCCTTATATCATCGATAACGGAGAAAAACTAGATTATATAGCAAAGATAATTGCAGGAACAGCATCGAATATTTCTCAGACATCATATTTAACTCTGCCGGATAGCTATACTAATTTCAATGCAGGCAAAGATGCTGAATATCAATTTAACGGCTCACGTTTCAAATCAAACGGTGACCTCAACACTGTGCGCGAGTATCTTGCCGGGGCTTATTACAAAATCACCGGAAACATAAATCTTCCGGCATCTTTCCCTGGTCTTGGGGCGGTAGATGATTTTGGTGAAAGTTATGCGTGTCAATATGCTTTCCGCGGAGTTATAACCGCTGATGCACAAATGCAGATCACCAATTTCTCCGCAAGCCCGCTCATTTATTCTGCTAACGGTTGCGTAGTAAAAAATATAACTATCGTAGTAAATAGCACGATAACTTTGTCTCAGCCGTCGCTTACTCCGGATAACACCGTATTTAAGTATAGAAACGGAATGCAGACATATGGCGCGCTTATTGGACAGGTAATGGGTGGAGATAACATCATTGATGCCGTATCTTTGAACTATAACGGAGCTACGATTGTTTGGAGTGATTCAACTAACACGCGCCTCGTTCCAGTAGGGGGATATATTGGAACGCTATTAAGCGGTGGCGTTATTTTTAGAAACTATTCGATGCAAAACAATATTGCACTTTCCGTGGTAGCTTCAGGAAAGGTGAGCGGAACAGGCGCTGAGACCTGGCTTTACGTCAACCCTATAATAGGAAGAATAATTGCCGGGTATGCCTTCTATGAGGGGGATGAGTACACTCCGCTTGAAGAAGATTGCACAGTTAAAAACGGCATTAAAAACTACTCCATTCCTGATCTGGATTTAGGTGGAGTTCAGCTATCTGTAACTCGAAGCGGCTCAACTACGAATGTAACAGTGCCTAATGGACAGGCAATGTTTGTGCTTGCTTCTATTATAAACTGTGGAGCAGCTTCTGCTTCATATGACGCAAGTGCCGAGCAGGCCTATGCGACAGTTGGTTATCCAGACTACGCGCTTGGCTACAAAGTTGGCTCCGTATCCGCAACGGCGAATGCGTATCGCGCTCACACAACTGCACGCGGCTTATCCGATTATTCAACTGTCGGCTCATCTTCCGGGAATGAATATACGTATGCAAGCGAGGACACATATTCAAGCAACGCAACGAAGGTTCCGTATATCATTCGCGCTTATACGAATAAAACCGGAAATGTATATCTTGCCCGTACAATAGGAAATGCATCCGTAGGCACTTTGACCATTTCCGGCGATTGCGTTCTTCCGGAATCCTTCAGGGGAATCGGAAGCATGTACGATGACAATGCGAACGTGCGCTTAACGTTTACGACTCTTGCCGGTAATAATCATACAATTACATTCAATACAAAATATTACGAATACAACGTAAACAGAAATGTGGCATACAAGTTCGCACATAGTGATGGATATGGTAACTTTCACAACTATCATAACGAGATGGCAATTCGTTCTATTGGGTTATTTAATCAGGTTTATGATGGAAACATAACAATAAACGATTTAATTCTTGCAGGCAGCATTGATTATGATTTGCTAAATAGCACGAATGGAGACCACATTGCATACGACTTTGGTGCGACAAACACTAGTGGGGTCACAGCTGGTGTAGATAAAACCGTAGTTACCACGCAGGACGGAGTCGGAAGATTCGACGGAGTAGCCGTAAATGTCGGCGGGCTGTGTGGATATGTGTTTAACAAGAGGACGTTAACTGTCAACAATGTCGACTTTAGTGGAAACTTCACTGTAAGAGGAGCAAAATGGGCAGGAGGACTTGTTGGCGCCGGTTATGATGCTACAATATACATTAATAACTGCGACACTCTAAATGATAGTTCAACTCTAAGTGTTTTAGCAGGGCATCAGGCTGGTGGATATATAGGTAGATACCGTAATGTCGCAATCAATATAAACAATAGCCAATCTGCAAAATCATCTTTAAATATAGGGACAATCAGCGTATTCGGAAATATTAGTTCAAACCCGAACCTCGTCAGTGATGCTCCAGCTGATTCAGGTGCCAACGATTCAAACAATAATGGTGCATATTCGGTAGGTGGCTTAATTGGATATATGCGTCCGGAGAAAAATATATCAGTAAATAGAGTTACTCTTAATGGCGGACAGATAAAACTGGAAAATGTTGCAAACGATAATTCCATAGGTTTTGCCGGAGGAATCCTCGGTAGCGTATTCGCTATGACTGCATCTACTTTTGAAACCATAACGATTAATGGTGTAGACATAATAGGCGAAGCTTCCGGTGGGCTTATAGGCGGTGCATCATTAGGTAGCATTACCCTGGCTGTGAATAATTTCACGCTTGATGGACAAAATACTGCAACTATAGATGGCAAAAACAAAGCCGGAGGATTACTGGGCATTCTTAAAGCCGGAACTATGAGCCTGGATAAGGTAATAGTTAAAGGGTATAACATTAAGCAGGAATACCAGATAAACAACACATCCGGAGCCGGTGGACTTGTAGGACAAATAAACGCTAATACTACCAATATGTATAACGTCGAAGTGTCTGATTGCATAATAACTTCCGGCTACACATCGAACAATAATAATAAAGGAACAGGTGGACTATTTGGAGTTGCAACTGGCAGTGGAAATGCAAGAGGTTATAACATTTTCTTAAATGGTCTTACTATTAAAAATACTCAAAACCTTTCCTATGGCGCATTCGTAGGGAATAACGTTTCTTCATCTCAGTTTAAGCTGGTTGGGGTCTCGTACAATAATATTACTGATGGATCGACCATTATGACTAGCAAAGGATTAGTTACAGAACAACTGTTAAAACATTCGTCTAGTTATGTGGTATTTTCGGATTATGATAACATTGCCGCGGATAAAGAAAATGCAAACCAAAGCTTTTCAACAGCTGGAAGCGGAGCTAACGTTAACCCGGCGAGTCCATATGTTACATTGAATCCTGCTCTAGATCTAGGCGGACTCATGTTAACCGGAGATGGAGTGTCTCAAGCTGCAAACACAGCGGTTCTTGCGAGAGATAATCCTTATTATGGTCTTGCTATAAACGAGGTTATATATAAAATCCTAACTACGTCCGGCGGAAAATACCAATATGCCGCGACCGCTACGGCAAGAGATGCCGCAACAAACGCTGACTCGACATATCTTCAAATAATGTCAAAATATAAGGCAAGCTTCGATAGATTCTCATCGCTTGCAGGAGATGGCTATTCTGGCGCAGACTTTGTTGTATTAGCACTTGAAGATACTAACTATGCAACATCGCATGAGTTTATCAATACATATATACGCCTTCTTACCAATACAACGTACGACTATAAGACGGCTAATGCATCCATATACAGCGTAAATGTATATAACGTGAAATATACTAGCGGCAGCGGCTTTGCGATTAATAATGGTGCTGTCAGCCTTAAGTTCAATAACACTAGTGGTTTCCATATTAACAGTGTGGACTTCGATAGCGGAAGAGCCCAGTTCTCTCTTATTGACATCAAGTATTTCAATCCGAGCGATACGAGCAAGGTTGCATATCATTTATATATCCCGGTTGTAGTTAAAAAGGTTATAGTATACGACTTTAATGTTTCTGCCGCAAACGGCACAAACTATTTCCCGGCTGATTATATAGGCGAAAATAGAGAGAGATTCGGTAAAGCTCTTATGGAAAACACCGGAATGCCCATCACTCTTTATCTAGAATATATTTATAGCAAGGAAAACGATTCTTCCTTCCGTAATAAAGAGGAGTGGATTAATGCGCTTAACAGCGGTGAAACTTTAGCCGGTTATTATAATAAGTATTTATCTTTTGCGCTTGTAAACAATGCGATGTTAGATTTAGCTAACGATACGTTATTAGTTCTAATTGACCCGAATAGTGGTGGCAGAGCATATTATGCGTTCTATAATGTTGCGGTTTCTAATGGCGTACTAAATCTTCAAAGCTTTACAACGTCACTTGATGGAAACGGCACAAACTTTACTCCTGCAAATCTAGACGAGGTGTTCGGAATAACCGTTTCGGCATCTAACACCGGAACTCTAGTTCAGTGCACAGGAAACGAAGTAGCGCTATTCGTAGGAAAAGATCAAAACGGCTATCGCCTCGCAACAGAGTCTGATAGTGCACGTACAAAATATGCCGTTACGGATATTGACGGATTTACCGAGAAATACTTCCTGTCGATTATAACGAATGCGCAGAGCAGCAACCAGCCCATTTATCACTATGCGGTTACGACCCCTTCAGACCTAAGCGGTTCACTTCCTATGGCGCGTCTTAAAAAGAGCGCTACCGGTGGCAGCCTTGACCCGACAGTTGTTCGTCTTATTTTAGGTAAGATATTCACCCAGAGCGATATTTCGCTAGAAAGCTCTTCAGTAGGCAATGCACTTGTAATGTCAGCTTCAAACAATATACTTAACGCAGAAATGAGCGTAAGTCTTGGCCTCAACGAAGAACTTGGTGACTTTGAAGACGATGTAAAAGGATATCTTGAAAGTATCTCTGTTTACCACAGCTTTGTAGTATACCTAACAAGAAGCGAGAACGGCGCGTCGGAGAGAGTTATCATAGGAGATCCGACGGGCTCTGGTAGTTATTCGATAAATTCCGGAGAGTCGCTTGATTATAACAATGAAGCAATTAGAGTTACGCCTTACTATGCGGAATTTGTTACCGGCGACCTTAGCGCTCAGCTTAAACAGTCTCAAACTACAATCTCTTCAAGCGTTTCTCTTGAGTACTTAGCAGCGGATATCCCTGTTCAGTTCCCGGGCAGAAAGCCGTCTAAAGAAAGAGAAGTTAGTGATGGTGTTACGGTATCGGCGGCTTCAAATATAGCATTCTCGATGAGTAGCACATCTTCTAGTAAGAATTCGGTGTCCGAAACAGATGAAGATCATATTTATTACACCATTAATGATTCGGAAGGAGCTGAACTCTATCTTGGAGTTGTTGGAGACAGGGAAGGCGATCATAATCCGCTTGGAATCAATCCGCTTTCTCTTGGAGAGGGTGTAAGCTCATACGAACTGAACCTTGCCGGAGTGTTCGATATAACCGGTATATACTCAGACGTTGGCGATTGGGATAGCGTTTCGGTTTCAATATCTTTATCTCAAAAACAGTCAGATGGAACTTACAGCGAGCCTCTTGAAATATCTAGATATATAAGGTCAATCAATGATGTTTCGCTTACAGCAGGCAGAACAAACTATTCTTATACAATTGCACGAGATGTAAATAGCGTATCTCCTCAAATCTATATAGACATGAAATTAATAGTAATTACAGGACCAGATTTTGAAAGTGCTAATCTAATGTACTCCAATTACAGGGTTACTGTTTCTGTAGCACTGCTTGACGATGGTAATGAAGTAATAGACTCTAGCGCAAACAACTATGTAGTTTATACTCACTCTAAGGTAGTTCTTGACTTTATAACGGATAATTAATAATAAAAAGCAAGACTATTGTTACTAATGCCGACTTTAGCTTTTTATCAGCTAGGTCGGCTTTTTTGTTTGCTAAAGAAGAGGGGATAAAAAAGATTTTTAATTTATTTATTTATGACTCATTATTTGTTGACAAGGGTTAAATGGAGATGATAATATATCTTTACAAATTAACCTATTAAACAAGTATGTTTATGCGGGAATAATATTAGGAGAGAAAAAAATGTATATAAAAAATACCAATAAACTCATGTGTGGCTGCTGTACTATGTGCTTGAAAAACACATATGGGTTTTTGGTGCGCTTTAAATAGGTAATTGATGCCTATTTAGATGTCATGAAAAGCCCGACCAATGGTTGGGCTTTTTTGATTATATATCCACTTTTTTCAAGGAGTAAAAATGAACTTTTTATTAAACTTCAATTGGATTTCGCTATTTGCTTTAGCTATTGCTGTAATTGTGTTTGCAATATTAACACTTCTTAGCAAAAAAATAAACTGGACGTGGGTGATACTAATAGCTCTAGGGCTTGGAATAGCTTTCGGTATTTTGTTTTCTTCAGATAATAGTTCTTATCTATTATGGACAGATTTACTTGGAAGCATTTATATAAGTCTTATTTCTGCACTAGTTGCTCCCGTAATCCTGCTTTCAATTATTTCGTGCTTCATTTCGCTTAAAGAGGGTAGGAGCATCAAAATAATTGGAATAAGTTCGGTAGTATGGTTAATGCTTGCTGCAGCTGCTGCGATTGTTCTTAGCATTGTCTTTGGCTCAATTATTTTTCCCCTTGTAGGTGGAGCAGAGTCCGTATTTAGCGGAATAGATTCGGTAAGTGAGGCGACAGTTAATGCATATAAAGGACTAACATCAGGGATAGACGAGGTACTGCTAAAACTATTCCCTTCCAATATTGTATCGGATCTAGCTACAAACAATATCGTGGCTATCATTATTATAGGGGTTGCATTTGCTCTTGCATATCTTGGAGTTGCTAAAGAGGAAGGAGAAGAAAAAGTAGCCCCGTTTAAAAACATCGTTGAGGCGGCTAAAAAAATAGTATACAAAATACTTTCATTCGTAATAGATTTAACGCCTTACGCAGTGTTTTGCCTTATTGCCGGGTCAGCCAGCACAATCTTTACAAACATAAATGCCATCTTAAACTTGTTTGTTTTACTTGCAGTTATTTACGGCGTGGCTCTTCTTCACACATATGGTTACAATGCGCTCATATTAAAATTTGTGGCAAAAGTTAATTCCTTCCAGTTCTTCCGTAAAACTGCGCGCGCTCAGGCAACGGCATTTACTACTCAAAGTAGTGTAGGCACGCTTCCCATTACAATAAGCGAATTAAAGGATAAAGTCGGAGTGGATGAAGAGGTGGCAAACTTTACAGCGCCGCTAGGGACCACGATAGGCATGCCCGGTTGCACATGCGTTTGGCCGGTGCTTCTAGCCATCTTTTATGCAAATGCAGCGCATCTAGACTGGGGCATAGTTGACTATATTTTCCTTGCGCTAATCTCGATTATTCTTTCGGTTGGCAGTGCTGGGGTGCCTGGTATAGCACTAGTTTCATCAATAGCATTGTTTCAGGTACTGGGACTTCCGGTTGCAGCTGTAATCCTACTAATTCCTATTAATACAATTTCAGATATGGCTAGAACCTTAGATAATGTAACATCCGCAAGTGTAGCTGCCACAGTTGTTGCAAGAAAGACAGGGAAACTAAATGATGAAATATTTAAAAATACGATTAATGCTAGAAATGTAAAAGTGGAGGCAAAAAATGAGTAAAGAAACAAAAAAAAGATTGTCGCTTTCTACAAAAATAATAATTATAACAGCAATTTTAGCCATTATATTTTTGGGACTATCAATTGGTGATGCTTTTGCCTCTCACATTCGTGCTTATCAAGCAGTAAAGGAAATAGGAATAGTTGCATATACAGCTGAAAGCAAAGAAAGAATAGATTCGGCTTCGCGCTACTATAATTCCATTGGAAAGAACGGACTAGGGGAATCTAGACATATTGGGGCTTTTTTTGTTGAACAAAATCGCTCCCTAGAGATTGAGGAGATATTACTTGCGGCAAAGAAAGAATACGTTCGTCTTGCTATAAGGGCGGTTGAGGTAGCAGACCAGCGAAAAGAAGTCGAGCATAAAACTGATGAAGATATCGTTAAGTTGATTGCTAAAGCAGATGAAGCCGTTGAGGAGTATTTTAAGGGTGATTACGATCAAATAGAAACGTACTCAGTGTTATTAACTTTTAAAGATAAATACAATGTTTTAGCAAATGTCCCCACCAATCAAAATAGTGGCAACAGCGAGGACGTAGACATTGAACTTTGCTAATAATTAAGAAAAAGGAGCTAATTAAATGGATTCTTTA
>JAGCYK010000055.1 GCA_017960845.1 Clostridia bacterium
CTTCCGCCTTGTCCGGAGTGCGGCAAACCGCTTAGGGCCATAAGGGGGCCGAGAGGAATCTTCTACGGATGCTCTAATTATCCAACATGCAAATTTGCAGTTAATGATAAGCCGACTTTCGAGACATGCCCGACTTGTGGACATATGCTGCTTGAAAAGAAGCACCGTGACGGAGTATACTTATCTTGTTCGAATAGAACCTGTGATTTTTCTGTAAAAAAATGAGTGCGGATATTACTATAATCGGGGGAGGGCTTGCCGGAAGTGAAGCAGCCTTGACTCTTGCTAGTAAAGGCTATAAAGTAAGACTGGTTGAATGCCGTCCGCTTTCGCTAACGCCTGCCCACTTAACTGGAAAATACGCGGAACTTGTATGCAGTAATTCGCTTAAAAGCGTGGATCACTTAACAGCGCACGGACTTTTAAAAAAAGAACTAGAGCTATTAGGCTCGCACCTATTAGAGTGCGCTAAATTGACGCAGGTAAGCGCTGGGAGCGCTCTAGCCGTAGATAGAGAGAAGTTTTCTAGTCTCGTTACACAGAGAATTGAAAATAATGATAAAATAGAGAGAGTTAACGAGCTAGCGGGCGAGCCTAGCTGCGGATATACCATAATAGCTACAGGTCCGCTTACGATGCCGCCCTTATCTAACTGGCTGAAAAAGCTGGGAACTATGCATTTTTATGACGCCGAGGCTCCAATAGTTTCATTTGACAGCATAGATATGGAAAGTGCATATTTCGCGTCCAGATACGGCAAAGGTGATGGAAAAGATTATCTTAACTGCCCACTCTCGAAAGATGAATACATAGAGTTCGTTAAAGAGCTTAACTCGGCCGAAACGGCAGTAAAAAGAAGTTTTGAAAAGAAAGAGATATTTGAAGGCTGCATGCCTGTTGAAGTTATGGCAGGTCGCGGACTAGACTCGCTGAGGTTTGGACCACTTAAGCCTGTAGGCCTAACAAATCCTAAAACCGGAAAACGCGATTATGCCGTAGTGCAACTTCGAAAAGAAAATGCAGCCGGAGATATGTACAATATTGTTGGATTTCAGACTAATTTGAAATACAATGAACAAAAGAGAGTTTTCGGGCTGATTCCTGCTCTTAAAAATGCCGAATATTATAGGTACGGAGTCATGCATAGAAATACCTATATAGACAGCCCTTCTTCGCTTGACCAGTTCTTTAGGCTAAAAAACAATGAAAAAGTGTTCATTGCAGGGCAGCTGAGCGGAGTAGAAGGATATGTAGAAAGCATAGCTTCGGGAAAAATGGCAGCATTGCACGCTATAAGAGTGCTAGAGGGCAAGGCGCCCGTTCCGCTTCCTTTAGAAACAATAATGGGAGCTCTAGCTAGGTATATAAGCACAGAAAGTAGTAATTTTCAGCCGATGAATGCTAATTATGGTCTTTTGCCTCCGCTCGGAGAAGATATAAGAGACAAAAGTCTAAAAAAAGAAAAAATTTACGCAAGATCTATTAATAGTATGACAAAATATATGGAGTCAATTTTATGGAACTGAAAGGAACAACCATTGTTGCGGTTAGACGCAACGGAAAAACGGCAATAGCCGGCGATGGACAGGTGACTGCAGGGCAGACAACTATCATGAAGAGCAATGCTGTTAAAGTTAGACGTATTTATAACGACAATGTGGTAGTAGGATTTGCCGGGTCAGTTGCAGATGCGTTCACGCTCTCGGAAAATTTTGAAAAAATGCTCAACAAATATTCGGGCAATCTTATGCGAAGCGCTGTGGAATTGGCTCAACTTTGGCGTAGCGATAAAATTATGAGAAAGCTCGAAGCAATGATGATAGTTGCTGATGAGACGAACCTTCTCGTTTTAGACGGCGTAGGCGATGTTATCGAGCCTGAAGACGGAATTTGCGCAATAGGCTCGGGCGGTAATTATGCTCTTGCGGCGGCTAGAGCTTTTGCTAAAAGGTGCCCTGACATGAGCGCTCGTGAAATAGCAGAGGAAAGCATAAAGATAGCAAGCGAAATTTGTATTTTCACGAACGGCAATATTCGCATTGAGGAGGTTTAATATGCAGGCAGAACTTTCTCCCAAACAGATAGTAGCTGAACTCGACCGCTTTATAATAGGTCAGTCTGAAGCAAAAAAAGCAGTTGCAATCGCTCTAAGAAATAGATATAGAAGGAATAGACTCCCTGAAGAAGTACGTCAGGAAATAACCCCGAAAAACATAATAATGAAGGGGCCTACCGGTGTAGGAAAGACCGAGATAGCACGCAGGCTTGCTAAACTGGTTAAAGCTCCTTTTATTAAAGTTGAAGCAACAAAATTCACCGAGGTCGGCTATGTAGGAAGAGACGTCGAATCAATGATTAGAGATCTAGTTGAAACGTCCGTTCATATGGTCAAAGAAGAAAAAATGGCAGAGCTTGAAAGCACTGCTAGGGCAGATGCAGAGCGCAAGATTGTAGAAATACTTCTAAAAGAGCGCAAGAATGCAAATGCTGATGCTTCGACTTCCATTCTTCGCACTACGATTCTTGAGTCACTTCGCGCAGGCCGTGAGGACGATAAACTAATCGAAATAGAGGTTAACGACCCTCCTAAGCCCATAGGAATAGCCGGAATAGGCGGTATGGATTTGAATCTCGGCGATTTGTTCGGAGCTATGGGTAAGCCTAGAAGAAAGCTTAGAACTATTTCTGTAAAAGAAGCTATGCGTCTTCTCATTATCGAAGAATCAGAAAAGCATTTAGATAATGACGCTATTAATACGGAGGCTTTAAAGCGCGCCGAGCAGGAAGGAATCATCTTTATAGATGAGATAGATAAAATTACAGCAAGAGGCTCTCAGGGCGGACCTGACGTATCTAGAGAAGGCGTTCAAAGGGACATTCTTCCTATTGTTGAAGGAAGCACCGTGCAGACAAAGTATGGTAGCATAAAAACGGACTTCATTCTCTTCATTGCTTCTGGCGCATTTATGCTTGCTGACGTAAGTGATTTAATCCCGGAGCTTCAAGGCCGTTTCCCTATAAGAGTCAATCTCGGCTCGCTTACATTCGACGATTTCGTCAAGATTCTCACTTTGCCAGAGAATGCCATAACAAAGCAGTATGCTAGTCTTTTAAGCGTAGATAATATAAATCTATCCTTTACCGATGGGGCAATAAGGAAAATTGCGGAGATAACAGTTGCAGAAAACGAAACCATGGAAGATATAGGCGCGCGCAGACTTCAAACGGTAATAGAAAGCGTTCTTGCAGAGATATCTTTCAATGCAAATGGCAACCATCCGCTCATTGACTGCGTCATAGATGAAAAGTACGTAACTGATCACTTAAGCGCAGAAGTTAAGACATTAAATCTAAAGAAGTATATATTATGATTAACATTCCTAAAGGCACAAAAGACGTTTTGCCGAATGAATCATACAAGTGGCAATATGTCGAAAAAATTATGAGGGACATTTCTAAGGCATATAATGTCAGAGAAATAAGGACGCCTGTTTTTGAGCATACAGAGCTGTTCAGTCGGTCTATTGGCGACGGAACGGACGTTGTTTCAAAGGAAATGTACACCTTCCTAGATAAGGGCGGGCGCTCTATTACGCTTCGCCCCGAAGGGACAGCCAGTGTTGCTAGAAGTTATGTCGAGAATAACCTTGAAAGTTTGTCGTTGCCGCTTAAGATGTATTATATGATTTCCGCGTTCCGTTATGAGCGGCCTCAGGCGGGAAGACTTAGAGAGTTTCATCAATACGGCGTTGAGTATTACGGAGCTCAAAGCGTATATCTTGATTTTGAAGCGATTAGTCTCGCTCACGACATCCTAAAAGGTCTTGGCCTTAAAGGCATACTTCTTAAAATTAATTCATTGGGATGCCCTGAGTGTAGAAAAAAGTATGTAGAAGCGCTAAAAGAGTATTATTTAAAGCATTTAGGCGAGGTTTGCGATACTTGTAAAGACAGGTTTAACAAAAATCCGCTTAGGCTTTTAGACTGCAAATCTCCCATATGTAAGGGAATTGCCTCAAATGCGCCTAGGATTCAAGACTATCTTTGCGATGATTGCAAAGACTATCACGAAAAACTATGCGGGCTTTTAAAGAGCGAGGGTATTCCGTTCGAAAATGACCCCGGTATTGTACGCGGGCTAGACTATTACACGAGAACTGTTTTTGAATTCGTTACCAGCGAGCTTGGCGCGCAGGGGACTGTTTGCGGTGGAGGACGGTATGATAATCTCGTTTCAGATATCGGCGGCAAGAGCGTTGGATGCGTAGGCTTTGCAATGGGAATAGAGCGGCTTATTATGCTTTTAGAAGAGCAAAATGCTTTTTCAGCCGAGCTAGGGCCAGACTGCTTTGTCATTTGCCAAAACGAAGAGTGCATCCGTAATGGCTTAAGAGTAGCAAGCGAACTTAGAAAGGCGGGATATAGCGTAGACTGCGAGCTAACAGGCAAAAGCATGAAAGCTCAATTTAAGTACGCAGATAAGATAAAGGCGACTTTTGCGGTTGTTATAGGCGAGGAAGAACTTAATAAAGGCACAGCAAAAGTGAAAAAACTCTCTGACGGAATAGAGACTGAATGCCGCATTGAAGATTTAGCTCAACATATAAGCAAAAGAAAATAATTTTCAGCACGAATAGGAGACTAAAATAATGTCTGAACTAATGACGGGAATGAATAGAACCGCATATTGCACGGATATAGACGAAAGTTATCTCGGAAAAGAGGTAACTGTTTGCGGTTGGGCGAATAGTTGCCGCAATTTAGGTGGTTTGCTTTTTATAAATGTCAGAGATCGCTCTGGTCTTATGCAGACAGTTTTTGATTCTTCGGTTTGCGACCAGGCTTTATGTGAAAAAGCCTCTAAAGTTCACCTAGAGGCATCCGTTTGCATTAAAGGAACGTTAAGAAAAAGATCAGAAAGCGGAATAAACAAAGCGCTTAAAACCGGTACCATAGAAATACTCGCCTCAGAGCTTAGGATTCTTTCTGACAGCGAGCCTCTTCCTTACCAAATCTCTGAAGCAGCCGGTGTAAATGATGCATTTAGACTAAAGTACAGATATTTAGAGCTTCGCTCTCCTAGACTTCAAAACATAATTCGTCTTAGAAGTAAAATATGCCACGAGATACGCAATTATATGGACGAGCAGGATTTTACGGAGATAGAGACTCCGATTCTTTGCCGTTCAACTCCAGAAGGCGCAAGAGACTATCTCGTTCCTTCGAGAGTTAATCCGGGCGAGTTTTATGCGCTTCCTCAGTCTCCTCAGCTGTATAAACAAATCTTAATGATAAGCGGCATGGACAAATATTATCAAATTGCAAAGTGCTTTAGAGATGAAGACCTTCGCGCTGACCGCCAGCCCGAGTTCACTCAAGTGGATATGGAATGCTCTTATGTATCCGATCAAGAGCAGGTAATGACTATCGCCGAAAACATGATTAGGCGCGTCTTTAAAAACATTAAAGGCATTGATTTGCCGAAACAGATAAGAAGAATTCCTTACAAAGAGGCTATGGAAAGGTTCGGTTCGGATAAACCTGATACAAGATTCGGCCTTGAGATAACGGATATAACAGATCTGGTTAAAGGCTGCGGGTTCGGAGTGTTTTCTTCTACCGTAGAGAGCGGTGGTAGCGTTAGATTAATCAATGCTAAAGGCTTCTATAAAGGCGGAAGCGAATCTATTCTGTCTAGAAAGGACGTTGACGCGCTCGGCGAGTTCGTTAAAACATACAAGGCAAAGGGCCTTGCATGGATTGCGGTAAAAAGTGACGGGCTTCAGTCAAGCATAATTAAGTTTATTGGCGAAGACCTTGCTAATAAAATAGCGTTAAAAGCGGAAGCACAGGAAGGCGACATTCTCTTTATTATTGCAGATAAGACGCCTATAGTTCTCAGCGCGCTTGGAGCCTTAAGACTTCGCCTTGCTAGGATTGGCAATCTAATCGACGATAGTAAATATGACTTTTTATGGGTAACGCAGTTCCCTATGTTCGAGTGGGACGACGAGCAGGGTAGATATGTAGCAGAGCATCATCCTTTTACAATGCCAATGGAAGAAGATTTGCCGCTTCTAGTTAGCGATCCTTCAAAGGTTCGCGCCCAGGCTTACGACTTTGTAATTAACGGCTATGAAGCGGGTGGCGGAAGCATAAGAATTCACTCTGATGATATCCAAAAAAAGGTGTTTGCGCTACTAGGTTTTGACGAAAATGATGTGCAGAGCAAGTTTGGTTTCTTTATAAACGCACTTAAATACGGCACGCCTCCTCACGGCGGACTTGCCTTTGGACTAGATAGGCTTGTAATGCTGCTCGCTGGCACTAATGATATACGTGACGTTATAGCTTTCCCGAAGAACCAAAGCGCGTGCGATCTTATGAGCGAGTCGCCGTCTAGAGTTGAAGAGAAGCAGCTTAGCGAGCTTAGCATTAAAACAGACATAAAAGAGAAAAAATAACATTATTTTTCATTGAATTATTAAAAGCAGGACATAATTTACGTTTCCTGCTTTTTTTGGCGAAATTTTGCGGGCTAGAAGCGGTTAATTGGACTACTAATATTGAAAAGTTGTATGTTCAATGGTATAATAAAAAATAACATTTAAGGACTTATTTGTTTCAAAAAGAGTAGATGACAAGAATAGTTAAGACATTTCTAGCCGCTTCAGTTATAATAACAGCTTTAGCTTTGTCGCTTTGCACAGCTTATTTAGCAAATGCTGCATCAGACGGATCTTTCGGGGCGTATGTATATACCCAGTATAACGAGGACAGCGGGCTTTTAACGGGCGAATCCAACACGGTTATTCAGACCTCTGACGGATATCTTTGGATTGGTAGTTATGGCGGACTAATGCGCTATGACGGAACCAATTTTGTAAGTATTAATCCGTATATCGATTCCGCCGCAGTTTCCATTTTATTCGAATCGAAGGACAAAACGCTGTATATAGGAACAAAC
>JAGCYK010000056.1 GCA_017960845.1 Clostridia bacterium
GTCTATGGAGAACATTTTAACCAGGTATTCAAAAGTATCACCGTAGATAACGGATTAGAGTTTGCTGACTTTTCTTCTTATGAAAAGAATGGCACCAAAATATATTTTGCTCATCCGTATTTATCATGAAAAAGAGGACAGAACGAACGTGGAAATGGTTTCTTACGCGAGTTTATTCCAAAAGGACATTCAATCAATGAGTATACTTCGAATCAAATCGCTCAGTTTTCAGATGAATTGAATGCAAGACCTTGACGCATTCTTAAATATGCAACAGCTGAAGAGTTGTTTGACTTTTATCTGGATAAAATCTACGAACTATAGTCGTTCGGCTATTTATTCCACGGTCCTTGACAACGAGCCTCTGGTGTCGTGATTCTTTGCAGGCGCCGGCATGGATGAAGCGTTCCGCTATCCAGCCTGCTTGCCCACAAAGGTTATCACGACACCACCTCATTATCAAGCGGCTTTCGCGGCATAAAAAGCCGAGATTAATTGGCTCTCTATCGAAAAATGTCCAATTTGATATTGCAATTTAGAAATAAAAATCAGTTTCAATATTGAATTGATAGATGTTTTTGTGATAATCTTAATATAAGGGAAATGGTGGATAAAACAGCGAAAGGCATGAAAATTTGGTTTGCTATAAGAAGCGCGCTATTTGTAATAGCTGGCTCTTTAATACTAGCATTTTACAATCTACCCGAAATGGCACTGGTCATTCCGTATACAGTCGGTATTACGATTGGATACTATGGCATAGAAAGTCTTATCCTGGCATTGCTGAAAAAATCCATGTTCGAAAAGGAAGGAAACATAATAGAGGGCGTGGTTTTCATTACATTCAGCGTGCTGATGATGTTTGTCATTAATAACGAAATTGCTAAAGTCTGCGTGCTCTGGGCAATGTGGGTCATAGAAAGAGAGCTGCGCGAAGCTGAGTCTGCCGTTAAAAGCCTAATAAAAGGCGGGCTGGGCATACTTAATATTTTAGAGTCGGCTACGCTCATAGTATTCAGTATTCTTCTAATGGTTGATTCTGAAGAGCATATGATTACGCATATGTTCCTTTTAGGCCTAGAGCTGATTCTAGAAGTAGCGTTCGTTTGCATGAACCTTATCTTTCTCCGCTTTATCGCGCCGAGGTTATTTAAAAACAAGTTGGCTGTTACGGAAAGTCTATCAGAGGGTAGAAGCGATGAAGTGGATTTAGAGGCACTAGAAGAAGATATAAAGTGATATGCTTAAAGATAATTACGGAAAAGATTTATCGGCTATAAAGCAAAAGAAGCTGTTTCTACTGGATATGGACGGAACTCTTTATCTAGGCGAGCAGCTTTTTGAGGGTGCGAGAGAGTTTTTAAAAGCGCTTAAGGATAAGGGCGCGAGCTATGTATTTGTAACGAACAACTCTTCGCGCTCAGTTAAAGCATATCTAGAAAAACTGGACAGGATAGGTCTAAAAGGCGAAAAAAAGGAGTCTTTCTACACTTCGACTGAGGCTCTAGTTAGCTGTCTTAAGGCTTCTTTTACTGATCCTTTAGTTTACGCTCAAGGGACGAAGGCTTTCACAACTGAGCTAGCGCGTCACTTTAGAGTGACTGAAGAGTTTAATAGAGAAGCTAATGTCATTGCAGTAGGCTTTGACACAGAGCTAACTTTTGAAAAAATGCAAAACACTTGCCGTATGATTGATACCGGTATTCCATACTATGCAACAAATCCAGACTGGGTCTGCCCGACTGAAAACGGCTTCGTTCCTGACTGCGGGTCAATGTGCTATTCATACGAAAAGGCAACGGGGCGTGCCCCAATATTCATTGGCAAGCCACGCCCGCTCATGATTGAAGCGGTACTAGGTAAATTTGGGATTAATAAAGATGATGCCGTTATTATAGGGGACAGGCTCTATACGGATATCCTGTCCGGCATAAACGCTGGCGTAGATACTATTTGCGTTTTAAGCGGAGAAAGCTCAGCTGAAGATGTTGAGTCGAGCGAAAACAAACCTACCTATACAATCAATCACATTAAAGATCTTTTAAAAATTTTAACCTAAGGGAGTTATACATATGCAGGAAAGTTCAGCTAGAACTAAAGAGCCCACCGCCTTAAAGCTGAATATGAAAAGAACGTTTACCATTGGTTTTGCGTTCTTTGGTATTTTGCTTTTGTGGCAGGTTTATGACTCGTGGTGCCCGGTATTTTTAACGGAACTGTTCGGAAACGCCATTTTTGGCAATGCGGCCTCAGCCCATGCCGAGGAAGTTCAGTATCTTGTGGGAATAATAATGGCATTAGATAACTTAGCAGCGCTCATTCTTCTTCCCATTTTTGGAATGCTATCCGATAAAACGCATACTAAAATAGGCAAGCGAATGCCATATATTCTAATTGGCACGTTTGTTTCTGCGGTCGCTTTCCCGTTTATACCGGTTCTATTCCACTACCATAATGTTGCAGGTACTGTGGTAGTTATGGCGATAGTGGTATGCTTCATGATGATGTATAGAAACCCCGCAGTTGCACTTATGCCAGACCTGACTCCGAAGCCTTTAAGAAGCAAGGCGAATGGAATAATAAACATAATGGGGTATATCGGAGGCTTTTTCGCAACGATAGTGGGAATAGTGTTCGTGCTCAGCCAGTATTTAGGCTCCCAGGAAGGCGCAGAGCATACCTGGCAGTACCAAAACATCTGGGCAATAGAAGCACCTTTTCTAATAGCTTCCGTCTTAATGGTCGTTTCTGCCGTATTTCTATTTGTTAAAATAAAGGAAAATGCCGTTGCTGAAGAAATAAAGGACGAAATGGCACTCGGAGAAAAACTTGCTGAAGTTGTCGATAAAGTTGATGACGGAGCTATGTCAAAGGGCAACCGCATTATGCTCATAATGATCCTTGTTGCCGAGTTTTTCTGGTTTATGTCGGATAATGGTATAAGCACGTTTATGGGCAACTATACCGTTTACTATTTAGGCGCAGCTACCAGCTCAAATATGATCAATACCATCATGGGCGGAGTAGGAAGCGTAGCCGGTTTTGCTCTAGGTGGGATCGTAGCTGAAAAAATAGGCAGAAAATGGACTGTAGTTAGCGGACTTGCTCTAGCTGCGCTATCCAATCTTGTCTGGATGATATTGTCGTTTACTGTGCTTGAAGGAGCGGCGGGCAGTGGATCATTCCCGGTTGCAATCTATGTCATTTGGTTTGTTAAAGGCCTTGGAATGTCTTTAGTACATATAAACTCATTCCCGATGGTAGTTGAGCTCTGCTCGAGCAGTAAAATAGGTCGCTTTACGGGGTATTATTACGCTTCGTCAATGGCCGCTCAAACAGCTACGCCCATACTGCTTGGTCTGCTTCTTCTAAGCCCCGAGTTTTCTTTCAATCTGCTTCCGCTTTACGCTTTTAGCTGCCTGATGGTATCAGTAATAGTCTTCATCCTTATTAAAAACGTTAAAGTCAATAAAGTGAAGATTAATAAAGGGCTTGAAGCATTCGATTCGGAGGACTAAGCAATGAATAAAAAGAAAGCTCTCTCTATTATTCATCCACTGCTTCTTAGCGGCATTTGTCACAGGGGGCTACACGGAGAGGGCGCCACAGAAAACGGCTTGAAAGCTTTTTCGAGAGCAATAGAAAACGGAATGGCTTTTGAGTTTGACGTTCACCTTACTTTAGATGGGGAGCTAGTCGTCTTTCATGATTCGGATATGAGACGCATTACCGGCAAGGAAGGGATAATAGAGGATTTAACGAGCGATATAATTAGAAGCGAGTACGCTCTTCCTGATGGAGGTTTGATTCCTACGCTTAAAGAGGTTTTAGACTTAACTGACGAAAAAGTGCCGGTCGTTTTAGAGCTTAAGGTATATAACAAGAATTATAAGGCGCTTGTCGCAGCAGTAAAAAAAGAATTAGAGCGCATAAAAGACAAGAGAAACGTGATGATTATCTCTTTTGATCCTAGGGCGCTGTTTCCTTTCAAAAGAAGTGGATTCTTTAGGTCATTTTTAGTGTGCGAAAAAGAGTTCTGGACTTATCCGTTTAGGTTTTTCTTTGAAAGTATTGATATAGAGAAGAAATTGCTAGAAAGGGCAAAGGTGAGAAAATACGTAGCAAAGCATCTGACTAATGTCTGGACAATAGAGAGCGAAGAGGAACTAAAAGAAGCGCTTAAATATGGTGAGCTCGTTACTTTTCAGTTTGTATCCCCAGAAATAGTTAAAGACATTGCTTCAAAAAAACAATAGTTTCGATTAAGTATTATTCCATCGCGGATAAAATATGAAACTCTTGTGATGAAGATTTAAAAAATATGCTCAAATAATTCTAAATTGAAAGGAGAGGGTATTAAAAACCCCTCTTTTTTTGTAAAAAAGTCGATGTGAAAAAGTGTGTGGATAACTTGTGGATAAGTGCATCACTTTTTATAACCCATATGTATGAGTGCGATTGTAAAAACAAAGATATGGGATTGATTTGTCGCATAGATATTTTGTATTATTTTATCGGAGGAACTTCTTATGAAATTATTTCACATCTCTGATTTGCACCTTGGCAAAAGGCTCAACGAGTTTTCGCTAATCGATGACCAGAAGTACATTTTAGATCAAATACTAAAGCTGTCTGACGAGCTTAAACCGGAGGGGATTATCATTGCCGGCGATATTTACGACCGCGCCGCTCCAAGCGCAGAAGCAATTAATCTTTTCAGCAGCTTTTTAACTCGCATTTCAGAGAGAAAGCTAAAGTTTTTCGCAATCAGCGGGAATCACGATTCGCCGGAAAGAGTGTCTTATGGCGGTAAAATACTAAAAAATGCCGGACTGTATTTTTCCGATAGCTATGATGGCAAAATTTGTCCGATAACCCTTTCGGACGAATTCGGGGAAATCAATTTTTATTTGCTTCCATTCGTTCGTCCGGCAGTAGTTAGAGCCTGTGCTGATGAGGAAGCGAAGATAGACAGCTTTAATGACGCAGTTGAGTATGCTGTGAAATGTATGAATGTAAATCCTAAAAAGAGAAACGTTCTAGTCGCTCATCAGTATGTAACCGGCGCAGCGTCATCAGGAAGCGAGGAGTCTATTGTAGGAGGGCTGGATAATATAGAGGCATCACTATTTGATGATTTTGATTATGTCGCTCTCGGTCATATTCACGGAGCGCAGAGCGTTAAAAGGGATGCGGTAAGATACTCTGGAACGCCTCTAAAATATTCGCTTTCCGAAGTAAATCATAAAAAGACCATAACTGTTATAGAACTTAAAGAAAAAGGGAATATTGAAATTAGCGAAGTGCCGCTAGAGCCACTGCATGATCTAGTCGAGCTAAGGGGAACGTACGATAACCTGTCAAATCAAAAATTTGATGTGCAGGCTAAAAACGATGACTATATAAAGATAATACTGACTGACGAAATCGAGAATCACGGTGCACTTTCTAAGCTTCGGCATAGATTTCCCAATCTTTTGGCCTTAGAATACGATAACGCAAAAACGAGATTTAACGGAATGGTAAGCATTGACGAAAAGGTGCAAGAAAAAAGTCCGGTTCAGCTTGTCGAAGATCTTTATAAAAAGCAGATGAACTTAGAACTTACAGACGAACAAAGAAAGTATCTGCTTGAAAGAATAAATGAAATCTGGGAGGGCGAGGAATGAGACCATTACTGTTAGAAATGCAGGCTTTTAGCACATATTGTGAGAAAACCATAATAGACTTCAATAAATTCGGTGCTAGCGGAATGTATCTTGTTTCCGGAAAAACGGGTTCGGGAAAGACCACTATTTTCGATGCCATAGTGTTTGCCCTGTACGGCAAGGCCTCCGGAGAAAACAGAGATAATAATTCACTGCGCTCGCTCTTTGCTGCAGATGACAAAAAAACGTATGTTTTGCTTGAATTTCTCTTAAAAGGCGAGGTGTATAAGGTTAAACGAATCCCGTCATATAAGGTAAGCACTCGGAAGAGTCCGATAGTTGCGGAAGCAGAGTTGACTATGCCTGATGGCTCGATTATTACGAAAGATCAGGAAGTAACAAGAAAAATTACCGAAATAATAGGGCTGGACAAAAATCAGTTCAGTCAAATGGTTATGATTGCCCAGGGGGATTTTCTTAAAATTCTTATTGCCTCGACTAACGACAGGAAAGGGATTTTCAGAAAGGTCTTTAGAACGGAACGATTCAATAAACTTCAGGACAAAATTAAAGAAGATGCTAGAGAAACCGAGAAAAAAATGGAATTTCTCAATGAAAGGCACAAAAATCTTTGTGAGAATATCCGTTTAGAACAAGACTTAGATGAGATGCTTATTAATGACGCCGACAAGGCCGATGATGTCTGTGACATTCTAAATAGCCAAAATACCGAAGATGAAAAGCAGCTAACAGTTCTAGAAAATATAATCGCTGATTTGGACAAAAAAATAGGCGAGAAAAACCAACTTATTGGCAAGATAACGGAAATAGAGGAGCAAAGAAAAACCCTTCTAGATAAACGCATAGAGCTTCCTAGGTTAAAGGACAAACTAACGGAAGCTGAAAATGCTTATAATAAAGCAGCCTCCAGAGAAAGCGAGATGTCAAAATGCAAAGAAGACCGCGTACTTTTA
>JAGCYK010000057.1 GCA_017960845.1 Clostridia bacterium
GCTCAGGCTGCTCACCCGGTTCGGGCTGCTCACCCGGTTCGGGCTGCTCACCAGGTTCGGGCTCTTCTCCCGGTTCGGGCTCTTCTCCCGGTTCAGGCTGTTCACCCGGCTCAGGCTCTTCTCCCGGTTCAGGTTGTTCTCCCGGCTCGGGCTCTTCACCTGGCTCGGGCTGCTCACCGGGTTCAGGCTCTTCTCCAGGCTCTGGCTGCTCGCCGGGCTCGGGCTCTTCTCCGGGTTCTGGCTGCTCGCCGGGCTCGGGTTCTTCTCCGGGCTCACTAGGCTCTCCGGGCTCACTAGGTTCGCTAGGGTCATCCGGATTTTCTCCGGGCTCGCTTGGCTCTCCAGGCTCGCTTGGCTCTCCGGGCTCGCTAGGCTCTCCTGGCTCGCTTGGATCGTCTGGATCTTCACCATTTTCTTCCCTTTCGAGATCGCCCTGAGTCTGCTCAAGTTCTTCGTTAAGTCTTTCAAGAAGTTCTCTTCTTGCTATTTCTTCTTCTATTCCACGAATAATTTCATCGTTTGCGCGCTGAAGTGCTTCGGCAAGTGCGGCTAGCACGTCTTCGAGATATTCTTCGCTTTCGCTAAGCTCTAACATTGCTTCGCTAAGCTCACTGAGTGCATCAGTTATCGTACCTTCAGTTTCTGAATATTCGGCAACATCGCCAAGTTGAGAGCCAATCTCATCAAGTCTTTCAGAAACTTCTTCTTCACCAAGTCCCTCAAAAGATTCCCTTAGCTCTTCAAGTGCTTCTGTAACGCCTTCTGTATCTTCATTCGCTATTGCTTCTCCAAGTGCTTCAAGTTCGCTGTACGCCTTGAGCTCCTCGGCTATTCTTGTACTTTCGAAATAACTTCTTATAGCATCGGCTATCTGTTTTGAAGTTTTATCAATCTCTGCCAGTTTCTTTATTGTGCTGTCTTCTCTAGAGATTCTCTCGCGTAGTTTATCAACAATTTCATAAAGTTCAACTTTTAGGTCAAGAGGAACGTTTGCCTCATCTATAGTGTCATAAAGTTTAGCAACGAGTTCGTCTATCATCTCCTCCTGCCAGTCTAAAAGCAACTGAGTTTCGTCTGCTTCAGCGGGCTCGGGATAAAAATACGGCATAAAATACATTCCAACCGAAAGAGATATCATTACGGCCAGAACTATTGCCATTTTTACCGGACGGGCAAAGCGCATTTTTTTCGTGCTGTGAACGCCTAACTTCTCTACTGCATCACGGCGCTGAAGCACGGCTATGCCATCTTCAACTTTCTCATATTCAAGCATCGTGGAAACTCTGTCTTCCAGTCCGCTCGCATCAATTCTTCTCGTCGTCTTCTTAATGGAAGTTCTAAAAGGAACAAAAAAGCAAAACAAAAAGCCTATTCCGAGAGATCCTACGGAAATAAGCGCAAGTAAGGACCAATGAGGTTCCATTAGAATAATATGACAAATAATTAGGAAAACTGTATCCACAAAAAAGGTAAAGACAAGTCCTCCTAAAAGAGACTTAAACAGTGACTCTAGTATTAGCTTTGCGGAGTATTTCTTAATGAGTTTTTTTGTTTTCATCCATCATTCCCGCCCTTATGATTTTCCCTGTCTATGCTTATACTAAAACATAGAACTTAAATAATGCTTAAAAATCCCGACTAATCGTTTGAAAATATAATCTGATTTTTTGCAAAGAACCGGCAATGCACTAAGCCTAGCTGCCAACTAGTCTACAGCGCTTTGTCCTAATCATTTCCCTATTTAGTTATTATAATACAATAAAGTTGCGTATTACAATAAGTCTTTAAAGAATTGTGTAAAAAAAAAGAAAACAATGACAAAATTTTTTGCAATGTTTTCTCCTTATTCAAATGTATATATTGCATTTTTAAGTGTCTTTTGCCTATTTTATCAGGTTGAGAACTTTAACTTCTTATTTAGACGCTTATAGCCGTAAATAACGAGCTTTCGGCCTATCCAGTCTCCTAAATATGTGCATACACATACATACGACCTGTATTTTAAGAATCTATATACTTTAGGGTCGAATGCCTTTATGTCTTTAAGAAGCTGCTTTAAGGCCTGCTTTTTCTCTTTTGTTATCTTCGCATAGGTAAATGCATAAGTAACAGACATTAGAGCCGCAAGATTATGCTTTAGATATTTGAAAAGGTGCTTGTCCGTCTTTTTTATGTCATACAGGTGAAAAGCAGTTGCCATTCCCAGCATTACTCTATTTTGCTGGTCGGTTCTCTTTGCAAAAACGTCCCAGTTAACCGACTGATCGCTTCTTCCTATAAAATAGCGGTAGAAGTTAAGGTCCATATAGTAGTAGTTCTTAACGTAAGGAAGCGGATTGTGCGCATAAAGATTATCCACATAGAAAGTATGCTTGGGAAGAACGAGTCCGCTTGAACGAAGAACGTCTAGTCTATACATCAAAGAGTGCATTAAAAGCGTTGAAGAATAGTGGAAAGGCTTCATTTCCTTCCAGGTTGCAATTACATTTTCTTTAAAGTTCTTTTTGTAGCTGCGAACGTAAGTTGTATTATCCTCAACATGTTCGTAAACAAAATTCGTTATATATAGCTCTGGAAGAGTTCCGGCAGCCTTATGCTCTTTAATCTTAGCGATAAGAGTTAAAAGCGCTTCCTCGTTTACCCAGTCGTCAGAATCTACTATCTTTAAGTAAAGACCTTTTCCAAGCCGTATTCCCTGGTTTACGCCCTCGCCGTGACCGCCGTTTTCTTGATGAACGGCACGGCAAATAGTGGGATATTTCGCAGCATACTCGTCTGCTATCTCACCAGTTTTATCTTTAGATCCGTCATTAACTATTATTATCTCGACATCCTCTCCGCCCGGAAGAATGCTTTCGATGCATTTTCTCATATAGTTTTCCGAATTGTAACTCGGAATGCAGAATGATATCAGTTTTTCACTCATATTTTTAAAGTGCTCCCTTTAGTATTTAGTAATTTAGCCCCTTTATTGCCATAAAAATAGCGCATTATTATAAACAAAAGATAAACTGCGCTTTTTATTTCTTTCTTATATCTGCGTCCTTATATGCCTGAATGGCTCTTTTCATATCGCCGTTTAATGATGTAGGAACGTCTACGACTAAAGTAGCGTAATGGTCTCCCCTTGAAAAGGCGCCTTGAGGAACTCCCTTGCCCTTCATTTTTACTCTCGTTCCTGACTGAGTGCCGGCAGCGACCTTGTATGACGTTTCTCCGTCTATATTAGGTATCTTTATATCTCCGCCGAGAGTCATTGTATAGAAAGGAACTTTGACAATGCTAAATAGATCGAAGCCGTCGCGCTCGAAGTCAGGGCTTTCTTTAACCATAACCTGAACAATCAGGTCGCCTCTTGCTCCGCCGTTTGTGCCTGGCTCGCCGAATGAGCGCACTTTAAAGCCCTGTCCGTTATCTATTCCGGCAGGAACGTTAACCTCCATGCGCTTTCTGATGCGTCTGTAGCCACGCCCGAAGCAGTCCGGGCACTTTTCCTTTATAATCTTGCCCGTTCCGTTACAATCCGGACATGGAGAAATGCTCTGCATCATTCCAAGCATCGTTCGCTGCATCGTAACTACCTGGCCGCGTCCGTTACATTTCGGGCACGTTAAAGGGGACGTGCCTTTTTTGCAGCCGTTTCCTCCGCACGAAGAGCATGTCTCTTTAAAATCGAACTCTATTTCTTTTTTGCAGCCGAAAACTGCGTCTTTAAAATCTATCCTTATTACTGTTTGAAGGTCAGCCCCGCGGCTAGACATACTTCCTGATCTTCTGCCGCCGAATCCACCGAATCCGCCTCCGCCGAAAAGATCTCCGAAAATATCCCCGAAACTTGAGAATATATCGTTCATGTTTGAAAATCCGCCGAATCCGCCTCCGCCGTTCATTGCGTCATGACCGCCCATATCGTACATCTTACGTTTTTCGGGGTCAGACAAAACAGCGTATGCCTCGCTCGCCTCTTTGAACTTTGCCTCAGCTTCCTTGTCTCCTGGGTGAAGATCGGGATGATATTTTTTAGCTAAGTCTCTATAGGCTTTCTTGAGTGTGGCATCGTCTGCGTCTTTTTTTACGCCGAGAACCTCGTAATAGTCTCTTTTTCCGTCTGGCATTATTTCACCTCATGTATTTTCGAAAAAAATTATAGCCAAGCCGACTTCTTTATGTCAAGCAAGTGACCTGCTCTTAAGGCCAACTACCATCTTCCTTCAGTATATTTTTAACCCTTAAGCGCTCAAAAGAAAAACCCGGCTCGCTTATTTAAGGCTAACCGGGATTGAATATTAAACAAGTGATTATCTAGATTATCTGATGAGATCTCCGAAGTACTTGATTGTACGAACCATCTGGCTGGTGTAAGAGTTCTCGTTGTCGTACCAAGATACTACCTGAACCTCGTAGAGTCCGTCGCAGATTTTCAATACGGAGGTCTGAGTTGCATCAAAGAGTGAACCATATGTCATTCCGATGATATCTGAAGAAACGATTTCGTCCTCGTTGTATCCGTATGACTCGTTTGCTGCTGCCTTCATTGCTGCATTGATGCCCTCTTTAGTGATGTCGTCGCCCTTAACTACTGCTGTAAGGATTGTTGTTGATCCGGTAGGAGTGGGAACACGCTGAGCAGCTCCGATAAGTTTTCCGTTAAGTTCAGGGATAACAAGTCCGATTGCCTTAGCAGCTCCTGTTGAGTTGGGAACGATGTTGATTGCGCCAGCGCGGCTACGACGAAGGTCGCCCTTTCTCTGAGGTCCGTCAAGGATCATCTGGTCTCCGGTATATGCATGGATTGTGCACATGATACCGCTCTGGATGGGAGCGTACTTGTTAAGTGCGTCAGCCATAGGAGCAAGGCAGTTTGTTGTGCAAGATGCTGCGGAAATAATCTGATCGTCTTTTGTAAGTGTCTTATGGTTTGTGTTGTAAACGATTGTCTTAAGGTCGTTTCCTGCGGGAGCAGAAATGATTACGTGCTTAGCGCCAGCGTTTATATGCGCCATTGCCTTTGCTTTGCTTGTGTAGAAGCCTGTGCACTCAAGAACAACGTCAACATCAAGCTCTTTCCAAGGGCACTCAGCTGCATTTGCCTTAACGTAAATTGTTATCTCTTTTCCGTCTACGATGATAGCGCCGGGAACTTTAACAGTCTTTCCGTCTTCCTCTAAAACGGGGTCTTTGTAAGTGATAACGTGCTTGCTGCCGCCGATTCCTGCATAGTTGCCCTGAGATGAATCGTACTTAAGAAGATGAGCAAGCATCTTCGGTGAAGTAAGATCGTTGATTGCAACAATCTCAAAGCCCTCTGCTCCGAACATTTGACGGAAAGCGAGTCTTCCGATACGGCCGAAGCCGTTAATAGCTACCTTAACATTTTTGTTAGCCATAATATGTAATTTCCTCCGTGAAAAAATGAGTTTTTATTGGAACTTTTTTCAAATTTGTTCGCTATAAAGTATATATTACGGAAAAACAAAAATCAACAAAATACAGGGGTATATTATATAGTGTAACAGCCTATTTTATTGACACTAATTTTGTTTATTGATATAATGACTAGCGGTTGAAACGGAAAGGTTTTTTCGTTTTGACCTTAATATTTGCAATCAACTCAAAAAAATACAAACGGAGGACAAATTCCAAATGAAAAAAATGACTATCGACGGAAATACCGCAGCCTCACACGTAGCATACGCATTCTCTGAGGTAGCAGCTATTTACCCCATCACCCCGTCGTCGCCTATGGCGGAAGTAGCCGATGAGTGGGCAGCAAACGGCCGACTCAATATGTTCGGACAACCGCTCAGAATAGTTGAAATGGAATCCGAAGGCGGTGCTTCAGGCGCTGTACACGGCGCACTTTCAGCTGGCGCGCTCACAACCACCTATACGGCTTCCCAGGGACTTCTGCTTATGATTCCCAACATGTTCAAAATAGCGGGCGAACTTCTCCCCACTGTTTTCCATGTATCAGCCCGTGCAATCGCAGCCGGCGCGCTCAATATCTTCGGTGATCACAGCGACGTTATGGCCTGCCGTCAGACCGGATTTGCAATGCTTTGCTCCGGTTCGGTCCAGGAAGTAATGGACCTTGCGCTCGTTTCTCACCTTTCAACGCTAAAAAGCAAAGTGCCTTTCCTTCACTTCTTTGACGGATTCCGCACAAGCCACGAAGTAAGCAAAATCGATGTCATTGATTACGAAGAAATGAAGCCTCTCGTTAATGAAGACGAAATCCGCGATTTCAAAAACCGCGCACTTAACCCCGAGCACCCCATCCAGAAAGGAACCGCCCAGAACCCTGACATCTATTTCCAGGGCAGAGAGGCCGTTAACAAGTACTACGATGCAGTGCCCGAGATAGTAAAAGAAAAAATGGAAGCCGTATCAAAGCTTACCGGCAGAAAGTACGAGGTTTATCAATACTACGGAGCAATAGACCCTGACCGCATTATCGTAATGATGGGCTCATGCGCAGAAGTA
>JAGCYK010000058.1 GCA_017960845.1 Clostridia bacterium
ACAACCAGTCCGTCTATTCCGGCTTCACGCATGTTTGCTATTGCCTGGTCCTGCACTTCGCTCTTTAAAAACTCAAGACATCTCGCTGTTCTTAAAATCGTGCCTCCCCTTTGAATGATAGACGAAACACTTCTCATCTGCATCGGAACGAATCTCTTTTCCAATATTCCCTGATAACCGTACTCTATGCCGGTAACTTCAAGTCCGTTTACGATAGCTGTTCTTACCACGGCTCTTATGGCCGCATTCATTCCGGGAGCGTCGCCCCCGCTAGTCAAAACACCTATTCTTTTCATCTGAACTCCTTCGTACTTTCATAAAGAAAGTGCAAGCTGCTTTTCAAAAAGTATTATACAACATAGCCATTTTTTCGGCAATAATTATTATTACCTTTTGCCTATTTTAACGCTATGAACGCCCAAAATATTGAGTAGCTCGGGCTCACACATTTTCGCGTCAGCCGTAATATCCGACAGTTTTTGCAAAACCTTGCCGTTTTGGATGTAAATAGGATCCTTTCCGGGATACTTGTCAAAGACCGCTGCAACGAGATCGTAAATATCGCTGTCTACTCCCCCGTCTATTTTAAGATATATATTGTACTGCTCTTTCTTCTCTCCGCCGGTTTCGTCGCTTTCGTCCCACTCGATTACGTCGTCCACCCAAACCGAGGGCTCGCGCCCGTCGTCTTTGTATGCAAGCTTTCCTAGTATCGTAACCAGTTTATCCACTTTTAGCTTAGGCATAACCGAATTAATCTTACTTGAAGAAATCATTAGGCTGACCGTTCCGTCCATATCCTCTAACCTGGCCTGACCTATATAACTGCCGTTTTTGGTTTGGCGCTTTTCTGCCGAGATTATCATACCGCCAAGCTTAACGCTAGCCTTGTCTACAAGCTCCTTCGCTGAACCTGAAAGCTCGCTTAAGGGCTCCTCTCCTTCCATATCTTCAGAGCGCTCTGCGCTTAATTGAGCAATGTCTGAGGAGTTTATCTTGAACTCGCTGAGCTTATCTATATATTTTTCAAGGGGGTGGCCGGTTAGGTATATCCCCGCTACTTCCTTTTCCATTCTAAGCTTGTCTTTATAATTCCACTCCGGAATATCGGGGTACTTAAACAAATCCTTAGCACCGAGTCCGAGCATATCGTCGTCAAACATAGAAAGCTGAGATGAAGAGCGCGCTTTCATTTCGGCTACAGCCTGGTCCCTTAGAATGGGGAAAGACTGCTGAAGCACACTTCTTGCGTGGCCAAAAGAATCGAAAGCGCCTGCGAAAATAAGGTTTTCGACGAGTCTAGAGTTAACTCCGACTGCGACTAGTCTTTCAAGGAACTCCGGTAGGTTTTTATATAACCCATGAGCGTTCCTCTCGTTTATTATCTCTTCCATTATTCCGGTGCCTACGCCCTTTATGGCGGCTAGGCCAACTCTGACTCCATCTCCGTCTACCGAAAAGCCTACTTCAGAGCGGTTTATATCCGGCGGCAGGATGCGAACGCCCTTGGATTTTAAATAATTTAAGTGATTCTTTCTCTGCCCAATGTTCGTAATTCTATTGTTCAGCACAGAGACCATAAACTCTTTTAGATAATATCTTTTAAGGTAAGCTGTCTGGTACGCTACGACTGCATAAGCAGCGGCATGAGATTTGTTGAATGCGTATTTACCGAACTCCTTCATCTTTGCAAAGAGCTCTTTAGCGTCTTTTTCGTCCATTCCGTTTGCTATAGCCCCCGGAACAGGAACGAGCTCGCTAGCGCTCTTTTTATATAGTCCGCCGTAAACGAAGTTCTTCTCTTCGGCTTCGAGCAGCTCGGTCTTTTTCTTACTCATCATTCTTCTGACGTTATCCGCGCCGCCCATAGAGTATCCTGCTAGGTCCCGGCAAATATTCATTACCTGCTCTTGGTAGACCATAACCCCGTATGTGTTTTCGAGGTTTTGCTTTAGAACGGGATGAGAGTATTTAACGTTTTTGTTGTTCTTTTTGTTTGCTATGAATGTAGGGATTTCCTTCATTGGCCCGGGCCTATACAAAGAAATACCTGCTATAAGGTCTTCTATGCAGTCCGGGCGAAGGTTTTTCATGAATCCGGTCATACCTTCGTTTTCAAGCTGAAATACTGCGTGAGTGTCTCCGTCGCTTATCATCTTGTAAACTTCAGCGTCGTCATAGCCCATAGAATAAAAATCAATCTTGCGCCCTGTGCGCTTTTCAACCAGATCACATGCCTTTTTTATATCCGTTAGGTTTCTTAAGCCTAAAAAGTCCATCTTGAGCATACCGAGTGCTTCAATCTGGGTCATGTTGTACTGACAGGCTATCTTTTTGTCTGCGTTGTATGAAAGCGGAGCGTGCTCAGATATGGGGTCGCGGCAGATTATAACCCCGGCTGCATGAAGCCCGGTCTGGCGCGGCATTCCCTCTATTTGAATCGCATAGTCTACAATCTTTTTTATTTGCGGATTGCTTTCATAAAGCTGGCGGAACTCGGGAACTTCGTGGCTGACCATCTGGTCATCCTCTTTTACAAGAGTAACCCCAAGAATGTTTTCTATTGTATCGTGCCCCATCATCTTGGGCATAAGCGCAGTAACTGCGTTCATTTCAGAAAAAGGAATGTTAAGAACTCTTCCTACGTCTTTTATGGCCTGCTTAGCCGCCATTGTTCCGAAAGTACAAATCTGCGAGACGTGTCCGGAGCCCTATTTATTTCGCACATAGTCTATTACTTCTTCTCGCCTGTCAACGCAAAAGTCTATATCAAAATCCGGATTGGAAACACGCTCCGGGTTAAGGAAACGCTCGAAATACAAATCGAACTGAAGCGGGTTTATTTTCGTTATCCCTATTGCGTAAGCTACCAGACTTCCGGCGCCGCTTCCTCTTCCCGGGCCAACCGGAATTCCTACGCTTTCAGCATAGTTAATATAGTCCCAAACAACCAGAAAATAGTCCGGGAAGTTCTTTATTTGTATAATAGACAGCTCATAGTTCGCTCTCTGCAGGATTTCGTCAGTCACTACGTCGAACTTCTTTTTAAGTCCTTCCATAGTAAGGCGCCTTAGATAGTCCATGCTAGAGCTTCCATCCGGAGTTTTGTAAAGAGGATATAGCTCTCTCTTGCCGAAAACGTCCGCGCAGATATCTTCGCACCTCGATGCAATTAAAAGCGTGTTGTCTAGAGGCTCGTCTCCTAGCCCTTGGAACGTAGCCTCCATTTCCTCTCTGCTTTTTAGATAAAACTCGTCTGTCGGGAAATAGCTGTCGTCGTCTATCCCGCCGTCATCATTGATTAAAGACTTATCTTGAGAGAACTCTTCGCTTGACAGCTGCGTGCCGAATGAAATGCACTGCAGTATTTTTTGTGTAATAGCATCCTTTTTTTCTAGGTAGTGACAGTCGTTTGTAGCAACAATCTTTACGTTGTTTTCTTTTGCTATGGATATAAGGTAAGGCAGAACTGTCTTTTGGGATTTAAGGCCGTGGTCTTGTATCTCAACGAAGTAATCGTCTCCGAATAGCTTTTTGAAGCGCTTTACTACCCCGTCTGCCTTTTTAAGATCGCCGGACAGGATTGCCTGAGGAAGCTCCCCGGCAACGCACGCAGATAGACAAATCAGGCCTTCGTGATATTTTTCAATCACACTAAAGTCCACTCTCGGTTTGTAATAAAAGCCTTCGGTAAACCCTGCTGAACAAATTTTAACTAAATTGTGATAGCCTTGAACGTTTTTGCAAAGAAGAATCAAGTGGTTTCTCTTTTCCTTGCCAAGGCGGCTATCTTTAACGAATCTATCCTCTACCGTATAAATCTCGCACCCTATAATAGGCTTTATGGCATAATCAGGGTTTTTGTCATGAAACTTCTTATATGCCTCATAGAAAGTCATTGCGCCATACATATTGCCGTGGTCGGTTATGGCAACGGCGCTCATTCCAAGTTCTTTGCAGCGTGAAAAAAGCTTTTTGATACGGATTGCTCCGTCAAGAAGCGAGAACTCTGTATGAAGATGGAGATGTGCAAAATCTTTAGGCATTTATGTTTCCTTAGTGTTTTTTCTAAATTATTTAATCACGATGTTTAATTGCAAGTCAATGAATTTTTGCGGCTTAGTCAGCTTTTAAAATATCTATCTCCCCTGCCATTTTTACGAGCCTGTCTAAGCGGTGTTTAACGCAGGACTTGCTTACTCCGAGAATGCTAGCAAGCTCGCTCATAGACGCCTCCGGGTAGCCTAGGCGGCAATAAGCCGTAGTTTCCAGCTTTTTATCTAGATTAGCTAGACCTATTTTTTCATCCAGCTTTTTTATGGCGGAAGACTGAGTAACGGCGCTAAGAACCTGCTTATCTATATTTGCCATATCGCAGTTGTTTTTCGCTGTCAGTTTCTTAACCATATCTCCGCTTACTATCTCGTTAAGCATTTCAAAAGAGCTTGAAAGTGCGCCCATATAGGTCAAAGCATCCTTTATTTTCTCTTTGCTTTTTAGATATATGGTATATCTACCGTCACGCGTGCCGCGGCTTATATCTATCGGAATCTCGCAAAAGAGACTCGCTGCGTAGTCTCTAAGCTTTGACCCTGAAAAGATGATTTCAAGGTGCCGGTTTTTGCCGCTTGAAACAAAGCCTCCGCCAAGAAACGCTCCCCTAAGGAATGCTTTTTTTTCATCTTCGCTCCTAACCAGTTCCTTTTTAGGCGAAGCGGAAAACTTCATTTCGCCGGAGCTTAGGTCAAAGATTCCAAGGCTAATAAGCAGACCTTCTGCGTCCGTGTCAAAAACTATTTGTTTCTTGCTACGCCCGCTTACTCTAGGGGCCGGCAAAAGACCAACAAGGCAGAGATCGCGCACGTGTCGGGCCAGCTCCGTGCTAAAAGTAACTAAAAGCACGGCAAGTTTGCCGTTAAGCCTAGTTAAAACGCCTCCGGTTCTAACGACTGCGGATAGCTCAGCGAGAGCTACGCTTTTACTTTGTGGCGCTAGACTAGACAGTTCATCTTTAACGCGAAATCCGAAACTACTGGCGGCCATTCTCTCTCTCCGATCTAAATACTGGAAGCTTGTTCCAGTTCTCTATTATATCTGTCTTAGCCCCTGACGCTAGAAAAATAGCGAGTGCGCTTTCGACATCGCCAACTCTCTTTGGAGTGTGCGCGTCGCTTCCAAGAATAAACCTGCATCCAAGGCGGGCAAGCATCTCTATATCTGACGGACTCATGTCCGTTTTGTGTCCGTTTAACTCTAGAAGCGTTCCTTTTTCTGCAGCTAGCTCTCCTACTGCTTTTAAGTCGATAATGCAGTCCCTTAAAGGATGCGAGATAATATCTATAGGGTAGCGCTCGATTGCTTTAAGATACATATCCGTGTTCTTAGCAATTCTTTTAGCTGACTTGGACTTAAAAAGGTTTGGAACCATAAGCGTAAAGAAATATCCAAAGCGCGCTGGGCGTGGCAGTTTGTGATAGCCTGCAGTTAAAATCTCTAGCCTGCTTCTTGCCTCTTCTGAGTCAAGCTCTCCGTCCGGTGAAATGAAATTGGTTTCCATCCCCGTCCTTATTCTAATGCTAGGGTATTTAAGCCTAAGCTCAGCAGTCTCTAAAAAATACGATTCTAGTTTTTTCTTTCTAACGCCGTAAAACGTATGGTTCATTCCATGGTCGCAAAAACCTATCTCTTTTAGCCCCTTTTCTATGGCCGAGATGACGGTTTCTTCCATGGTTCCTTTGCCGGGGTTCAT
>JAGCYK010000059.1 GCA_017960845.1 Clostridia bacterium
ATTTTGGAAAAAATTTAAGTTTTATAGACAAATATGTTTTTGATTATCTGCCTAGAGATAGAAATATATATTTTGATAATGAGAGTGCATACGAATTTTACAATGGAGTAGTATATAACAAAAAAACAAGTACTGCCATGTTTGGAATTGGCACGGATTATACCAATGAGATAAAAATTAAAGATGGAACAAAAATAATTGCAGACCATTTTTATGTGGATGCCTTTACAAGATGGCGTAAAAAAACTCATAATGATGCGAGTCAGTGGTACAATGGAAATATTATTATTCCAGAAGGAGTAGAAATAATAGGAGCTTTGGCTTTTTATGATTGTCGAATAAGTGGATTATCATTGCCTAGCACTTTAAAGAAAATTGGTAATTGTGCGTTTAGTGGTAATTATTTAAAAAGACTTTGGCTATATAATTCTATAACAGAAATTGGAGAATATGCTTTTTCAAATTCTGTAAACGATGAAACTGAAATACATTTTCAAGATAATACATTTTATGATGGCAAAAATTTTATGATTAATAATACATTAATATATACAAAGCAATAATGTAAAAAACTCTATCTAATGATAGAGTTTTTTGCAAGTTTCAAAATTGACAACCTATCCCTCCGTTTTTAATAGCGAGCATAACAAGCAGATGCAATTTGCACTGTGCGGGATGTTATTCGAGATGTATTAACGCAACAGTAGATGAAGCGCCTGTTAGCCAGCTGATAGATAAAGAATGGGGCAGAATTTTTAAGGAGGCGTCTAGCCTCGGAATTAGCTTCATTTTACTTGCTGGCGGCGAGCCTATGCTGAGATGGGACGTTATTAAAGAAGCGTCTAAGATTAAAAAAATAATATTTCCCATTTTTACAAACGGAACGATTATGGGAGAAGAGCACATTAAACTATTAGACGGGAATCGCAACTTACTTCCCATAATCAGCATTGAAGGGTCCCGCACCGCCACAGATTCAAGAAGAGGCGAAGGCGTTTACGACAAACTAGGCAGCACAATGGAGCAGTTAAATAAAAAGGGCATTTTGTTTGGTGCTTCAATTACTATAACTTCAGATAATATTAATGAAGTGACATCAAGTGAGTTTTTGGATGGACTTGCGGGCAAAGGCTGCAGTGTAGTTATATTTGTCGAGTATGTTCCAATTGACGGAAAAAGTGAAAATATAGCCTTAGGCGAGGCTGAAAAAGAGTATTTAAAAGAAAGGGTAAATGCGCTTAGAAAACAAAAAGAAGATATGGTATATATATCATTTCCCGGAGATGAAGAATATGTGGGTGGCTGCGTAGCTGCCGGGAGAGGGTTTTTCCATATAAACTCGCATGGCGGAGCTGAGCCATGCCCGTTTTCGCCTTATTCGGATATAAATCTAAAAAATTCATCTTTAAAAGAAGCGCTTTCTTCGAAATTATTCGAGCGTTTAAGGCTTGAAGGAATTTTATCTCAGCCACATAAAGGCGGATGCGTTTTGTATGATAAAAAAAGCGAAATAGAAGCATTAATAGAAAATAAATAAACGAGAGACTGACTGGGGGCAATAATGGCAGGCAGAAAAATTAGCGCAAAAAACACGATACTCATTGCTATAATAGGTGGAATTCTTATCGCCATCATTTTGGTACTGGGAACTATTTGGACGGTTTTTTCGGCAAGAAAGGACGCAGAAAACGCAGCGCACTCTGTCAGCATACTCTACTTAGATGAGCTTGCCGGCAGACGCGAACAGGTTGTAGCCGCAAATCTATCAAACAGGATTAGCGACTTAGAAACGGCTCTTGCCATGATGGAGCCGGAAGATTATAGCGATACGACGCATCTTAGAGAATACCAGGCTAAGATGAAGCGGTATTTTGTGCTTGAAAAATTTGCATTTGTTGACAGCGCCGGCATTATATATACCGCCAGCGGAACGCAGAACAATATCAGCGAATACTCTTTTGATTACACAGCGCTGTCTGCGCCTGAGATCTCCATATTCAATCTTGAAAATTTAAATAAAAAAGTAGTCATAGCGTATCCGGTTAATAGAATAAACTGCGAAGGACATACCCTTGTAGTTTGCTTTATGGAAATAGACATGGACGAAATGCTTAGAGGCGTATCTATGCATTCCGAAGAGGATGCCAATACTTTTTGTAATATTTACACAAGCGATGGTATTGCGCTTAGTAATACCGTATTAGGCGGGCTTGCGGCGGAAGATAATCTCTTAGAGGCTCTACGAAACGCACAGTTTGAAGAAGGCTATACTTACGACAAAGTACTAGATGATTTTAGCCACGCTAGAAAAGGCGAGGTGTTTTTCACATACGGCGGCGTTCAAGAGACGCTAAGCTATGTGCCTATTGACAATACAAACTGGTTTTTAACATACCTGATTCGAGAAAGCGTCATCACTGATACGGTCGGAGCCATTTCATCAGGTATAGTTGTAAGAAGCATCTTGCAGTTCAGCCTCATCTCGGTAATTCTCGTTCTAATGTTTGTTCTCATTTTGATGCAGACCAGAAAGAACGCGCGGCTTAGCCTAGAAAAAGAGACGTCAGAAGTAGAGAGCAGAGTTAAGCAGCAACAAATGGAAGAAAAGCTCAGCCTTCAAGAACAGCTTTTAGAGCAGGAAAAACTTCGCTCTCAGCAAACGAAGATGATAACCGCGCTTTCATCAGACTACTACAGCGTTTATTATATAGAGCTTGATAAAAACGAGGGTGAGTGCTATCAGGAGCACGAGGATATAGACGACAGCTTTAAAGTCGGCGAGCATTTTGATTACGAAAAGTCATATAGGGCTTATGCCGAAAAATACGTAACGGAAAAATACAGGGATGAGTTTATAAAGTTTGGATCCATTCAGTCAATTAAAGAGGGGCTTCGTGACAACCGTGTTATTTCATACCGCTATACAGTTTTCCGTCACGGACGTGAGTCATACGAGATGGTGCGCTTTGCAGGTGTGCGTCATCCAGAAGATAGAAGCGACCATTTGGTGCACGCAGTAGGGGCGTGCTTTACAAACGTTGACGAAGAAACGAGAAAGTCCATAGTCCAAAGCGAGATGCTTAGCGACGCTCTATCAGCAGCTGAGCAGGCCAGCAAGGCAAAGACAGCTTTCCTTTCAAATATGAGCCACGAAATCCGAACTCCTATGAACACAATCATAGGTCTAGACAATATTGCTCTAAACGATCCTGATACTCCCGAAAAAACCAAGGACTACCTTACAAAGATAGGCGCAAGTGCAGAGCACCTTCTGCATCTCATTAATGATATACTGGATATGTCTAGAATAGAGTCGGGTAGAATGAGTCTTAGAAATGAAGAGTTCTCTCTTGCTAAAATGCTAGAATATATTAATACGATGTTCAGCGGACAATGCTCTGAAAAGGGTTTGGAGTATAATTGTAGGACATATGGACATCTAGACGAATATTATATAGGAGACAGCATAAAGCTTAGGCAAGTTCTTATAAATATTCTTGGCAATGCAGTTAAATTCACTAATGAAGGCGAAATAGAATTAACTGTGGACAAAATCGCGCAGTTCGACGGAAAAACAACGCTCCGGTTCAAGATAAAGGATAGCGGCATTGGAATGAGCGAAGAGTTTTTGCCACACATTTTTGATCCGTTCGTTCAAGAAAATTCTAGCACGTCAAACCGCTATGGTTCTTCTGGGCTAGGCCTTGCAATAACTAAGAACATCGTTGAAATGATGAATGGAAATATTCACGTTGAGAGTGAAAAGGGCAAAGGAACACTCTTTACTGTAGTACTTACGCTTTTAGATTCTGAAAGGAGCAATGACGGCGAAAGCAAGGAAATAAAGGCTGAGGATATGAGCGTTCTAGTAGTCGATGATGATCCAATAGCTAGAGAGAATGCAAAACTAGTCCTAGGCAAAGCGGGAATTGCGGCCGAGCTTGCTGAGAGCGGAAAAGAGGCAATAGAACTTGTTAAACTTAGACACGCTAGGCGCAAACCATATAATCTCATTCTAGTTGACTGGAAAATGCCAGAAATGGATGGCGTCGAGACTACGCGTAGGATTCGCTCAATAGTTGGAAATGAAACGGCTGTAATTATCCTTACTGCATACAAATGGGATGAGATATTAAGCGAAGCTGTTGAGGCGGGAGTAGATAGTTTTCTTTCTAAGCCATTATTTGCAAACAATGTAATCGAAGAATTTAAGAGTGCGCTTATTAGAAGGGAAAGCAGCGCTCAAAAAGAAAAAGTAGACTTAAATGGCAAGAGAGTGCTTGTTGCAGAAGATGTCGAAATTAATG
>JAGCYK010000060.1 GCA_017960845.1 Clostridia bacterium
CTGAGGCAATGAAGAACTGGGCCATAAAGAAAGGAGCAACGCATTTTACGCATTGGTTCCAGCCTATGACCGGGCTTCCTGCAGAAAAGCACGATTCGTTGATAGAGCCTTCAGGCGGTGGAGCCGTAATAATGACTTTCAGCGGCAATGAGCTAATTAAAGGCGAGCCGGATGCATCTAGTTTTCCTACAGGCGGAATAAGAGAAACATGCGAGGCAAGAGGCTATACTGCGTGGGATCCGACCAGCTATGCTTTTGTGCGCGGAACCACTCTATATATCCCTACATGCTTTATTTCGTATACCGGCGAGGTGCTCGATAAAAAGACACCTCTGCTTAAGTCAGAAGAAATTGTTTCAAGAGCTGCGCTGCGTCTAACGAAACTATTCGGCGTGCCGGCTGAAATGGTTAATGTAACGTGCGGAGTAGAGCAGGAATATTTCCTTATAGATAGAGAGCTATACAATGCAAGAAAGGACTTAATATATACCGGAAGAACGCTGTTCGGTGCGGCTCCTCCTAAGGGACAGGAGCTTGAAGATCAGTATTTTGGTTCGATTAAGCCTAGAGTCCTTGCATTTATGGAGGACGTAGATAAAGAGCTCTGGGAACTCGGAGTTAATGCTAAAACCCGCCATAACGAAGTTGCTCCGTGTCAGCACGAAATAGCGCCTGTGTTTAGCCGCGTTAACGTTGCAGCCGACCACAACCTTCTCACGATGGAAGTGCTTAAAACGACTGCTGAAAAGCACGGGCTGATGTGTTTGCTTCACGAAAAACCTTTCTCGGGAGTAAACGGCTCAGGAAAGCATAACAACTGGTCTATGTCTACCGACTCAGGCCTTAATCTGTTTAATCCCGGCAAGCACCCGGAGGACAATTATCTGTTCCTATGCTCAATCGTAAGCGTTGTAGCCGGTGTGCACCGCCATGCAGACCTACTACGCCTATCTGTAGCAAGCGCCGGAAACGATCATAGGTTAGGAGCGAGCGAAGCGCCTCCCGCAATAATAAGCGTATTTTTAGGAGATGAAATAAAGAGCATTCTTGATTCCATCGAAAGCGGCGGGGCAATAAAGAAGACAGTTTCAAGAAAAACCTCGATTGGCGTTAATTCGGTAGCAAACTTCGAAACCGACAGCAATGACCGCAATAGAACTTCTCCTGTAGCGTTTACCGGAAATAAGTTTGAATTCAGAGCTCTTGGCAGCGCGCTTAACATATCTTGCCCGAACGTAATGATTAATATATCCGTTGCTGAGGCAATGAACGATTTAGCCGATTTAATAGAGAAAGACTCAGGTCCGATTAAAGATAGAGCCATAAGGGCAATTAAAAAGCTGTATAGCGAGCACAAGGCAGTAGTCTTTAATGGAAACAACTATTCAGATGAGTGGATTAACGTAGAGAGTAAAAAGCGCGGCCTTCCTGAGATTAAAACAACTCCGGAAGCGCTAATGAGATACACTCTCCCTGAAAATCTTAAATTGTTTGAAAAGCTTGGTCTATTCACTCCGAGAGAAGCAGAAGCAAGAAAGGTTATTCTTCTAGAGCAGTACTCGAAAGTCATCAACATAGAAGCTCATACCATGTTCAAGATAACCGCAAAAGAATTCCTTCCGGCATGTGCGTCGTTTGCAGGTGCGCTAGCTGGAACAATCTCTAGCAAAGCTTCGGTTGGCGCGTCTCATGCGTATGAAACGGATGTTCTAGCTAAGGTGAGCAGTTTAACGGATAAGGCATATGCGCTGAACAATAAACTTGAAGAAATGCGCAAAGAAGCCGCATTAATGCCGCTAAACAAACGCGTTATGGCTTTAAAAGACAGCATTATCCCCGGCATGAACGATTTAAGAAGCGTTATAGATTCGCTTGAGCTTTTAGTTGATAGAGATTACTGGCCGATGCCTAGCTACGGCGATATGCTCTTTAGAGAGGCTTAAAGAAAAACAAAAAAACCAGTTATAGCCCAGATAGGTAAAAAACCTGTCCGGGCTTTTTGTTTAAAAATTGTCTATAAAAGGCGGATAAAGAAATCTAACTTTTTCTTGACAAAGCTCCGCTTAAAACTATAAACTAAAGGTAAGCTTAAGGTTATAAACAACTAAACCGCCTGCGTCTAAAAAGAGGATGCTTATGGGTGGCGGATTTTTTGTGCGAATTAACGAAAAATATAGTGACTCCGCTAGCTATTTTAAAGCGGAGAAAGGAAAAGAAAAATGAATATTTACACCGGAATTGACGAGCTTATTATATATGCTCAAAACAATTTATTCTTAGATGATTACGACGTTCCTTCCGTAAGAAACGCGCTTCTAGATATTTTAGGGCTTGAAGTATATTATCCCGGAAAGCCTGCGGTAAAAAAAGTTGAGGATTTAAAAGAGCCGAGCAAGCTTGTTAATGAATTCATTCAGGCATGCATAAGCGAAAACCTTGTTAAAGCAGAGGAATCTGAAAAGGTAATGGCAAAAATCATGCGTGCAATCAGCCCGCTTCCTTCTACTGTCAACGACCTGTATGCTGAGCTTGGCGGAAAAGGCGTTAAAAAAGCAGACACATTCTTAAAAAACTATCTTAAGTATTCTGGCTTTGGCCTTACAAAGAGCAATGCGTTTGCTGAAGGCATAGATGAAAACGGCATAGTAGTTAACACCATCGAGTCTGATGGAAGCGACAGCTTTCTTCCTTTCTGCGAGGCAGTAGATAGATTAATTGAATATGCTAAGGCAAATCTTTTACTAGATGATTACGACGAAGGCTTTGTAAGAAGAGAGATCTTTGAACTTTTCGGCGCTGACACATATGTGGTCGACCACGACATCCTCGGAGAGGAAGACTTTGAAGTTGAAGAGACAAATGCTGACCGTCCGGACGCTCTTTTATATGCTCTTATGACAGGGGCCGCAAGCGCAGGACTGAGCACAGGCGATGACAGCGAGCAGCTTAAGATTAAAGTCATGAACATTCTTTCTGCTAAAAACTCAGTTGTTGCAGACACTTTCAATGACTTCAGTTCGTTTAGTGAGCTTAAAAATCCTAGAGACATGAACTTCCTCTATGGCTTTTTGGCTAAAAACTATTTCTTTAAAAAGACGGCTGTTGAGCGCAACCCCAGATTCAAAACCGGATACACCGGAGGGGATATTGAAGTTACAATTGACAAAAACGATCAGGTAGTAAAGAATCACGCAATTAGAGCTGATTACCCTAAATGCGTTTACTGTGAAGAAAGCGTTGGATACGTTCCCGCATACTTTGCAAATAAGCGCACGGCATATATTACGCTCGGCGGCAAAGAATATCTTTGGTCTTTCCTTCCATACGGATTTATGCCCAAGCACGGAATATTATCAGAAAAGGAACATAAGGGATATAGAATAGATAAAGATACGATAGGAACTCTTATGGACTTCGTAGACAAGTATCCTTCATTTTTCATAGGATGCGACGCGCCCATAACCGGAGCAGGAGCAGAGGGAATGGGACATATGTACTACCAGGCAGGAGAGGAGAACCTTCCCATTCAGCGCGCACTTCCTGATATAAAGCTTGAGTTCCCCAAATATCCTCTTGCTGAGATTTCCATTCTCAAGTGGTACAACAACGTAATAAGAATAACCACCCAGTCACGTCAGGTACTAACAGAAATAGCAGAAGAAATTCGTCTTGCCTGGGAAAACTATACGGATGAATCGCTTGGCATAATAGCAAAGGACAAGAATGGTCAGCATAACGGCGTAAGTTACACTCTAAAGAAACTTCCCAACGGACGCTACCTCCTTGATATTATCCTTCGTTCAAATATTACATCCAAAAAATATCCCGAAGGAGTGTTCACAACACATCCTGAAAACAAGGTGATAAAAGAGTCTGACAACAATATGCTTGACGCACAGGGACTATTCGTTCTTCCCGGAAGAACAGACTCCCAGATTAAAATGCTTTGCGAGTGTCTTGCAGAGCGCCAGAATCTTCCCGAGGAAATCGAGGAATTCCGTTCGATGTATGATGGAATTATAAAAGAATATGGCAGAGAGATGACACATGTTGAGGCGGGCATTTACGTTAAGACCGCTTTCTGCCGGACTTGCCAAAGTATCCTTAAGAACATTGCCGTTTTTGAAAAGAGCGAAGACACTTCAGCGTTTTTGACAGGACTTGGCCATTTCGTTAAAGTCTAATAATCTTAAATAGAAGCAAAAGGGGGCGCAGCAAGTAAACACCATGAATGCAAAAGAGTTGAAAAAGTACAGACTGCTAAAAGGCATATTGCCGGCATCAATTCCAAATGATAAGGACGATTATCTTTCGGCAATGCGTGAAATAATGAGTTTTGACGCAGCGTTCGCATATGAGGTATGGGAATACTATTTGCTAGATTACGATAAATCCATTAAAACCGGCTCGCTGGAAGCAGCACTACTTGTTGATGAAACAAGAAAGGTGCTTGGAGCGGATATTGCGAGATTTGCACGTGCGCTCACCGACATCCCGGCTATACGAAATGCGGTTCTTCGCTATGGAGCCTCAAGTTTAGTAGATAGCGATGTTTACTCTCTTGTTTACGGACTTATTGCTTCCGGGAAAACATTGCCGGCTGAAGAGTGCTTAAAAGCGCTTCAGAAAAATGAATCCGCAAGTGGAAGTTTCGGCGAGTTTCTTTTAAAAATAACAAGTGACCTTATTGCGGAATACAAGGCAAAAGCCGGAAGCGGAAAGGTAAGTATTCCGAGAAAGATAAGTGGTCTAGTATGCGCTTATGCCGAAAAGCTCAAAGCGGCTCAGTGCCAACTTATTAAGCAGCGATTCAAGGAACTTTAATTATAACTATTAGAAGCTTTTTATCTAAGCCGGATGCTATCATCAGCAAACCGGCTTATATTTTTGTAATAAAAAAGGTGCAGAAAGGTGCAAAAAAGTGCAAAAAAGTGCAGGATAGCCTTGAAAAAGGCAGTTTGCCATGATATAATAATGCCAAAGGAAGGCATATGGAACTAAAAGAATTAAGATTATCTAAGCACTTAACGCAAGTTCAATGCGCTAAAATTGCAGGGGTATCTCTTCGCACTTACAAAAAATATGAAAGCGATAGCACCCCTGCTGATTCGCTGCGCTACAAGGCAATCTATAGGGCGATTGAGACGTATTCACCATTCATAGATAAAAAAAATCAGATCAGCCAGTTTTTAACCAATGTAAAAACTGATGATGATTTAATTCCGCTTTGTAAAGTTGTCGCAAAATACAAAAAGCGCGAATGCTTTGAGTATCTGCGTAGTTATATAGAAGGAAGTTACGAAGGCAGAGTTTGCATTTTATATGGACTGCGCCGTACAGGAAAGACGACTATGCTGTTTCAAATGATAAGCGAGTTGCCTTTAGATAAAACCGCCTATATTAAAGTTCAAACTACGGATACGATGTCCAGCCTGACCAAAGATCTTGAAAAACTGAATAAGTTAGGTTACTGCTACATTTTTATTGATGAGATTACACTTCTTGAAGATTTTATTAATACCGCCGCAGTTTTATCGGATATCTTTAGCATGATTGGAATGAAAATAGTTTTGTCCGGGACAGACTCTTTGAGTTTTGCAATGGCTGATCGCGATGAATTATATGACCGCGACGTGATGATACACACGTCATTTATTCCGTTCAAAGAATATGCAAGACTTCTTAATATACCGCTAGTAGACACGTATATTGAATATGGCGGCACGCTCAAGAAAGAGAATATGAGTTTTGATGATGAAGATATACGTTTCGATGAGGTGTCGTTTCGGGATGATGAAAGTACCCGCAAATATATAGACACGGCAATAAGCCGAAACATTCAAAATGCACTCAAAAACAATCGCTTTGGTTTGTATTTCAATGCTCTTTTAGAGCTCTATGACAAAAACGAGCTTACTAACGTAATAAACCGCATCATTGAAAGTATGAATCACCAGTTTCTTTTAAGCGTTGTGGAAAGCGAATTTAAATCACATGACTTAGGTTCCGCAAAAAATCTTCTTTTATATGATGCGCCGCTTCCCCGCGCACATATTCTTTACGACGTGGATTCAAAACAAATAATCGGGAGGCTGAAGGAAATTATAGATGTAAAGGAAAGAGAAGATCTTTCGGTTATAATAACCCAGGCGCATATTGAAACTATAAAAAAATATCTTCGTATGCTAGACTTAATATATAATTGCCCGTATAGGGTAGAAAACGGTTCTCCTAAGGACTACTACATTTTTACTCAGCCCGGAATGCGTTATTCAATCGCCAAAGCTTTAGTTTACTCTCTAATGCAGGATGCATATTTTAATACCGTTTTGGAAAAAGACAAAGAATACATTGTTGAAAAAATATTGAACGATGTTAAGGGCAGAATGTTAGAGGATATTGTTTTGCTTGAAACTGTAAAAACGCTGCCGTCTAAAAAAAGCGCATTCAAGTTTCGTTTTGATGAAGGCGGAGAGTTTGATATGGTTATATATGACAGTGAGGAAAATTCATGCTCTATTTATGAGATAAAGCACAGTGATAAGGTAGCAGAAAATCAGGTTAAGCACCTGTTAGATGATCAAAAGTGTGGGGTAGTTGAGAGTAGATTCGGAAGAATAAAAGGGAAATATGTTCTATACCGTGGGGAAACGCTTAATAAGGGCAGCATAGATTATATAAATGTAGAAGAATATCTATTAGGTTTATAATCGCCAAACAAAAGAAAAACCCGGGAGTCGAATCCCGGGTCTTTTTAACAGCTATTCGCTAAAAATAATTTTACTGAAATAGAACCTTACTTTGCGAGAATCTTTTTAAGATTTGCAAAGCGGGGGACTCCTCCTACAAACTTCGGAGTCGACTCTCCCTCAATAAGGGGAACAACGTAATCAAGGTAAGCCTTTGTAATCATATTTCCTTCTTCGTTTATATACTCAGGGGGAAGTTTCTTTTCTGTGTTCGCACATTTAGAAAGAGGGAACTCTTCAAGAACGGGAACATACTTCTTTCCAGGCTTTCTAACATAACCGACCATAATATTTGAGCGGCCTTCAACTGCTGCTTTAACGGCTGCGCGGCCTTCGTTATATGCCTCGTCGCGGTCTGTTTTGGATGCAATGTGTGCTGCGCAGCGCTGCATCAAAGAAAATTCTATTGCTCTGTATTTGGTATCGATTCTATCGCTTAAGAAGTTTACGAGGAATGCAGCGGTTCCGCCGAGCTGGGTATGGCCGAATGCATCTAAGCGTGCGTTTGCAGCGCCGTATTCAACAATGAATTTTCCGTTTGCGTCGTGTATGCCTTCGCTCACCGCAATAATACACTTTCCGTTTTTATCGAAAACTCTCTTAACATCATCATAGAATTTTTCAAGATTGAAATCTCTTTCGGGAACATAGATGAGGTCAGGGCCGTGTCCCGCATGAGTAGCAACGGCAGCGGCAGCTGTAAGCCATCCGGCATGTCTTCCCATAATCTCAAGGATTGTAATCATTCCTTTGTTGTAAACGCGGCCATCAAGGTCTATTTCCATACAAGTGGTTGCGATGTATTTTGCTGCTGAAGCGAATCCAGGGCAGTGGTCAATTCCATAAAGGTCATTGTCTATTGTCTTAGGTACGCCAACAACATTGCATTCATATCCGTGGTAATTAACGAACTCACCAATCTTATTGCAAGTATCCATTGAGTCGTTTCCACCGTTATATAAGAAGTATCTTACGTTGTGCTTCTTGAATACCTCAAGTATTTTAAGATAATCGGTATCGTCATCTTTGAAATCCTTAAGCTTATATCTGCATGAACCGAGCGCAGAAGAGGGAGTCGTAAGAAGACGATGTATTTCCTCTCTGTCTTCAAGCCCTATATCATAGAGCTCATCATTAAGAATTCCAACCACACCATGTGCGGCTCCGAGTACTTGGGTTATTTCTCCGTGTTCAAATGCCTCTTCAAAAACTCCGCATGCACTTGCGTTGATTACTGCTGTAGGTCCGCCTGACTGGGCGAAGAGAAGAGCACCTTTAAGATTCTTCATTTTTTATTTCTCCTTTTTTTGACATCTATCTTTTAGATTTTAGCATTTACTTTTAGTTCAAGGCAACAATCTATATAATGAAATACTTTAAAAATGAATAAAATTAGGAACGTTTAAAAAGCAGCGCCGTTTCTAACTAAAGATAAAGGAAGAATCTTTCCTTATTAATTTTGGTTATTGCATTAGTTACACTTTTTTTGTATAATTACCTAGAAAAAATACTAATCCCCTGCAAAAAGGAGAATAAATTAATGGACAGCACACTCGGACTATCTCTTTTAGCCGCAGCCCCCGAAGACGTAAATGTATACGAAATGATTTCATTTGTTTTGTATTTTATTTTCGTAATCGGAATAGGGCTGTATTTCTTTTTTAGGTCTAAAGACAGAAACGAAAAGGACTACTTTCTAGGTGGAAGAAGAATGAACGGACTGGTTTCGGCGCTTTCGGCCGGAGCCTCGGATATGAGCGCATGGGTACTAATGGGTCTTCCCGGATCCATATTCCTTTACGGACTCGGACGCGTTTGGATTTCAATAGGTCTACTTATTGGCACGGTTTGTGCTTGGATCTTTGTTGCCCCAAAACTTCGCCGCTACGCTATTTGCGCTGAAGACTCAATAACGCTTCCTCAGTTTTTATCCAACAGGTTTAAAACGAAAAGCCCTGTGCTTCGTATTGCCAGCGCCGTGGTATTCGTTGTGGGTTACTGCGTATATGCGGCATCAAGTATATTTGCCTGCGGACAGCTTTTTAATACGCTTATCCCTGCAGTAAGCACGGACGTTGCGATGATAATAGCGACAGTAATCATTCTTACTTATACGCTTCTCGGCGGATTCAATGCCGTATGCTGGACAGACTTTTTCCAGGGAATGTTAATGCTTGCAGCTCTTATGATCGTGCCTATTGTTGCTGTTGGAGTGCTTAACGTAAGCGGTCCGATCGGAACGGTTACAACTCCTGAGAACTATTACAATTTCCTTTCTTCCGGACATTTTGACTGGACATCTATTGCGGATATAATCACAGGACTTGGCTGGGGACTCGGCTACATGGGAATGCCGCACATTCTCATTCGCTTTATGGCAATTAAGAGCGAAAAGGAAATGAAAAAGTCACAAATCATCGGAAGCTGCTGGACAGCACTTATCCTTATAATGGCAACAGTTGTTGGTCTTGTAGCGCACGAGTATCTTGGCTCAACCTTAACCGAGGCAAATAGAAACCTTGCTTTTGTTAGTATTGTTAGAAATATCTTTGAGTGGGGAGCGGTTGCGCTTCTCGGCGGATTATTAATCTCTGCAATTATAGCCGCATCTATGTCAACGGCCGACTCTCAGCTTCTATCATCTAGCTCTGCGTTTGCCTCGGATATATATAAGACAGTAATAAAGAAGGACGCAACGGGAAAACAAATGCTTTTTGTCGGAAGAATCGCAGTTGCTGTAATTAGCGTTATAGCGTTTGTTATAGCCCTGCTTGTTTATTACTTCGAGCTCGGCGGAATAATGGAACTTGTTTCGGCGGCTTGGTCTGTCTTTGGTGCTGCGTTTGGCCCTGCGGTTTTACTAGCACTATACTGGAAGAGATTTACATACAAAGGCGCCTGCACGGCAATCATTACCGGATTTGCAGTATCTATTCTTTGGATGCTTCTGTTTAACTTAGGCTACTACGGCTTCAGCGCACTTATTTATGACACCGGCGTTTACGAAATCGTTCCCGGCTTTATATTAAGTATGGCAGCCGGCGTAATCACTTCACTAACGGACAAAGCTCCTGACGCGGAAGTTACTGAGCTGTTCGATAGCATCTTAGAGTTTAAAGAAGAAGAGCCTAGCGTGGAAGTTGAGGCAGTTAGCCCCGCTGAAGAGCCTAGCGCTGAGCCAATCGAAGAGACGGTTTAACTAAAAAAACATATCACTTAGCCGGATTGCTTTTAAAATGGCAGTCCGGTTTTTGTATGTTTTAAGATTTGACCGGATGCGAAGTTAATGATATATTAAAACCGAACGGGGACAAGGGAGAAGGAAGCAATGGTAACTATGGGACTAAGCATAGGCAGTGATTATCATGAAAACAAACAGCATGGAAATGCTTTAAGACCTTTTGCTACATACAGGAATATCTTTACGGAGTCATTTCCGGGTTTTCCCAAGCACTGGCACGGCGAAATAGAACTGAAAAGAGTAATAGAAGGGGAAGGTGACTTTAAAACCGGAAACGATTCTTTTCATGCCAGCGCAGGGGACATCGTTATGGCGAACATGAAAGAGCTTCACGAGATAAAGCTTAGTGGAGCGAAGCTCGTTACGGAGTCGATACTATTCGACCCGCATATCCTAGAGAGCGCTGTAGCCGATGCGTGCACAGTGCTGTATCTAGCGCCCATTTTATCCGGTAAAAACAGATTTCCGCACCTAATTAGCAAAGAAGATCCCGATTATCACGTATTTGATGAAAACATGACCACTATATTCTATTCAGCCCACGATAAGCCTGTTGGCTGGGAGATGGCGGTTAAGGCCAATCTTTACTGGTTTGTGTTCCACCTTTATAGGCTGGGCAAAATGCGCGTTAACGTTTCAGACGACGGGCAAATAGAAGAAGAGGTAATATCTCCGGCGCTTAAGATTATAAAAGAGCATTTCGATGAAGAAATAACTATTGAAAGGCTTGCTTCAGCCTGCGGATACAGCGAGCCGTATTTTATGAAGCTGTTTAAGAAAACCACCGGAAGAACGCCTATTGAGTACATTAATAACGTCAGGCTCAGCCAGGCTGCGCATATGCTGCTTTCGACCGGAGAGGATATAACGGAGATTGCCTTTGGGGCGGGATTCAACAACGTTTCGTATTTCGACCGGCAGTTCAAAAAGATTTACGGCTTTTCTCCGAAAGACTATCGTAACGCTACAAGAACTGAGGTTTTAGGCAGAAAACAAGCGGAAAAAGCGCTCTAGGGCCAGGCAACTAAAAAATAAAAGCATCTTGACTTTGACCGGTGTTGTGATATACTTTTCGCATAGAGAATTGGTCGTGACGGATGCAAAATGAAATCAGCTAACTCTCGAAAGAAGTGGGCTGTTTTTATTATAAAAACCATGATGTTTTTCTTCTAGCAGTAGGCAAAAAAAAGATGGGCGGAGATGAAATACGGGGAAATAATAGAGAAACTCACTCTCGAAGAAAAAATTAGCCTGACTTCGGGGAAGAATTTCTGGCAAACGCAGAATATAGAAAGGGACGGCGCTGACCTAATCCCTTCAATATTCCTTTCAGACGGCCCGCATGGAATAAGAAAGCAAATAGCAGCTGCAGACCACTTAGGCCTAAACGAATCTTTAAAAGCCACATGTCTACCGACAGCAAGCGCTATGGCGTGCTCGTGGGACGAAGAGTTAGCCGGTAAGGCCGGTCAAATGCTCGGAGAAGAAGCAAAGGCGCAAAAAGTAAACGTTCTTCTTGGACCCGGCACGAATATAAAGAGGAATCCGCTATGCGGTAGAAACTTCGAATATTTTTCAGAAGACCCGCTTCTATCCGGCAAAATGGCCGCCGCATATATTAGAGGCATTCAAAAGAGCGGAGTAGCGGCATGCGTAAAACACTTTGCGCTTAACAATCAGGAAACGCGGCGAATGGTAATGGATACCGTAGCTGACGAGCGCACTGTTAGAGAGATTTATCTAAAGCCTTTTGAAATAGCCGTTAAAGAGGGCTCGGTAAAAGCGGTAATGTCTTCGTATAACCTTGTTAGCGGGGTTTACAGCAGCGAAAACATACGTTTCCAGCGAGACATACTAAGAGGCGAGTGGGGCTACAATGGAGTCGTTATAACCGACTGGAACGGCGGAAACGACCGCGTAGCAGCTCTAGTAGCCGGCAGTGAGCTCGAAATGCCGCGTTGCATTTATTCAAACGAAGACTTGCTTAAAGCGTTTACAGATTCTTGCGAGATAGACGCTTCTAAAGAGCAAAAAGAAAGAATTGAAAGTTCGCTCGTCGGCGGCAAACTAAACGAAAAACTGTTAGACGAAGCGCTTGACCGGCTTTTAGATTTAGTCTATTCAACTACGAGTGCGCTTCAAGCCGGGCCGGGCGAAGAGCTGGGTAATGAAACAACTAATAATGAGCATAATGATTTTGCTTGCCGAGCGGCCGAAGAATCGATAGTTCTACTAAAAAACGATGAGAGCGTGCTTCCGCTATCTAGCGGGGCTAAAGTAGCGATAATTGGCGACTTTGCAAAAGTGCCGCGCTACCAAGGCGCTGGCTCTAGCGCAGTAAATCCTACGAGGCTACCTTCTGCTTTAGAATTACTAGGCTTTAAGATAAAAAAAGATAAAAAATCAGATCAGCCAAGCGCAAAAGATAGAGTAGTTTCTCCGCCCCTGGAAAACGAATACGGACTAAATGTAGTCGGCTTTAGCAGGGGCTTTGATAGATACGGCAAGAAAAATAAAAAGCTTTTAAAAGAAGCAATTAGACTTGCTGAAAAAGCAGATATAGCGATTTGTTTTATTGGGCTTGACGAGATTAGCGAAGCTGAAGGGCTAGATAGAAAGGATATGCGGCTTAGCGCAGTGCAAGGCGAGCTCATAAGCGCACTTAAAGCCCTAGGGAAAAAGGTTGTTGCCGTTCTAGCGTGCGGAGCTCCGGTAGAGCTGCCGTTTGAAAAAGATCTGGACGCCTTAGTGCTATCTCACCTTAGCGGTCAGGCAGGAGCTAAAGCAGTTCTTAACATTCTAACCGGGCGTGTTAACCCTTCTGGCAAACTTGCTGAAACTTATCCTGTTAAATACTCAGACTGTCCGACATATAATTATTTTCCCGGAAAAGTTAACGGAATTAATTATATAGAAAGTATTTTTGTAGGCTACCGCTACTACGCAGGGTGCGAAGATAAAGTAAAATATCCATTTGGGTTTGGTCTATCGTATACATTCTTTACGTATTCGGATCTAAACGTAGACGAGCTCGGAGTAAGTTTTAAAATAACTAATGCGGGCAAGGTAGACGGAAAAGAGATAGCGCAGCTATACATTGGTTTAAGTGGCTCTAGTATTTTTAGACCGAAAAGAGAGCTGAAAGGCTTTAAAAAAGTATTCATTAAAGCAGGCATGACTGCTGAAGTTCGAATAGATTTTTCAGATGACGCGTTTAGCTACTTTAACGTTTCATCCGGGCGCTGGGAAATAGAAAGCGGAGTTTACTCAATCGAAATAGGCGCTTCATGCAGCGACATCCGTTTAAAAGGCGAGATAAAAAGAAGCGTAGCTGATGGGCCTAACCCCTATGAGCAGGCAAAGCTGAGCAGTTATTATAGCGGTTCTATTCAATCGGTTAGCATTGATGAGTTTAATGCGCTTTTAAGTAGCGGAAAAGATGAGTTAAAGAGAACTCCAGCTAAAGACGAGCAAAAATTCTATAAGAAAAATAGACTGGTAATAGACGAAAACAGCACCGTTTACGATATGCGCTATTCAAAGCGCTGGGTGGGAAGGTTTATGTCAAGGGCGCTGCTTTTAGCAGTTAAAGTGTACGCAGCGTTCGCTGGCAAGGCCTCAAGAAAAACAATCGTTTGCGGCCTAGCTGAAATGCCCATTAGAGGGCTTGCCCAAAGCGGATCAATGAATAGAGCAAAAATGGAAGGTCTTATCCTTATATGTAACGGGCATTTCTTTAAAGGGCTAAAGGGCCTAATGAGCTCTAATAAGAAAAAGAATAAAAAAGCAGTAAAATAGTATGCTATGGCGCAAAGTGCCTTTTTTAGACTAAAGTAAGTGCGCGCGCCTAAAAAAGTATAGACTGATATGGAAAACAATTACGTACTAACTTCAGAAGAAATTATCGCCGAAATTAAGCCACTAAGCTCAAACGCATTCTTAGCTTTGCTACAGAGAATATGGAGATGGTGGCTTGGGGTATGGTATAACTTTGCTGACAAAAACCCGTCTCGCGCCGCACTTCTTCAAAAATTTATCGTAATGTTTCTTCTAAGCACGCTTGTTACTATCTACCAAATGCTCGTAATGATGTTCTTGCCATATGTTTTTACTGGGCTATGGTACATGCCGTTTGTCTGGCCGGCTATTCCGCTTCCTTTTCAAGATGCACTAGGTAATCCATTAAATTACGCTATCTTTAACGAGCCGGTTAAATATATACTGGATGGCCAGATTGTTCTGGCTTCGACCGAGGCGCAGGTAGTTCAGATGCAGGCAAACGCCAGCGCTGTTTACGAGATAAGCGGGTTTGGAAACTTCATTGCTTTTGAAATAGCCGTATTTACCGCTCAGGTCATCAATTTGCCGCTTCAAAGAAACATAACATTCCATTCGAACGGAAATGTTGCAGTGCAGGCGTTTTGGTACTTTGTAGGCTGGGTGCTCATCTCGATAGGACTCAATGCCGTTTGGGGAATAATGAACCCCATCATGATCTGGTGGAACTGGAACAAGTTCATCATTGATATAATAAAGACGGTTCTAACCGGCGGAGTGTCCATGGTAATATTCTTCTTTATATTCCTTGTAATCTTCCCGGATAGAGAGAAGGTGGCTAAAAAAGCTAGAAAGAAGGCGGACGCGCTTCGCGCTAGCTCGGCGTCAAAAGAAGTAATAGAAAAAGCTGAGCTAAACGCCATAAAAAAGGAAGAAGAGGCCGCTCTAGAAACAAACCGCATCGAGGCATATAAAAAGACATCATTAGCGTCAAGCCGCGCTGTAGCGTATCGTAGCGCTGTATCTAACGTAAAAAAGCAAAAAGAAAAGAAGCCAAATAAAAAGATTCTGCTTAAATTGCAGCGCCTAGAGGCTTTCGTAATTCACTGCAAAGTTCACGCTGAAGCCGCAATAGCAGCTAAGAAAAAAGCAAATGAGAAGTTCGCTGTCACGGTCGATGCTATAATTCAGGCAAAAAAGAGTCGTGGAGAAGATTTATCTAAATTTCCTTACAAAAGAGCGGGCGATATAGATGATACGGACGAAACCGAAGACGAAGAATTCGAATAAAAATAACTTCATCCGATAGGGAGAAAATGATATGAAAAAGAAAAAATGTGTGGCAATGCTCCTTGCAGGGGGGCAGGGCTCGAGGCTGAAAGCGCTGACAAGCACAGTCGCCAAGCCTGCGGTGTCATTTGGAGGAAAGTATAGAATCATTGACTTTACTCTTTCAAACTGCACCAATTCCGGAATAGATACTGTGGGAGTTCTCACGCAGTATCAGCCACTTGTGCTATCAGAGTACATTGGCATGGGAGCGGCATGGGACTTAGACAGACTCAACGGCGGCGCGCATATTCTAGCGCCTTACCAGGCAAAGCGCGGGGCACGCTGGTACGAAGGAACGGCAGATGCAATCTACCAGAACCTTCCTTTTTTGCAGCGCTATGACAGTGACCACGTTCTCATTCTTTCCGGCGACCATATTTATCGCATGAATTACGCAAAAATGCTCGCTCAGCATATAGCAAACGATGCAGATATTACGATAGCGGTTATCGACGTTCCCATTAAAGAAGCGTCACGCTTTGGAATAATGAGCTATAGCGAAGACTTCTCCATTTACGACTTCGCTGAAAAACCCAAAGAGCCAAAGAGCAATCACGCATCGATGGGCGTTTATATGTTCAAAAAAGACGTTCTAGTTGAGCAGCTTACCCAGGATGCAGCAGACCCTAATAGTGACAAGGACTTTGGTAAAAACATCATTCCGAAAATGCTCGCAGAAGGCAAGCGCGTATTTGCTTATCAGTTCGACGGATACTGGAAGGATGTTGGAACGCTAAAAAGCCTTTGGGAAGCAAACATGGACCTTCTAGGCGAAAATCCTGCTTTTGACCTGTCCGAGCTTAACTGGAAGATATTCTCCGGGGGCGACGCTTATCCGCCGGCTCTAGTTACTGCAGATGGAAAGGTAGATAACAGCATCACTACGGAAGGAGATATTATTGCCGGAACGGTTGTGAACTCAGTTCTAGGCGAGCACGTAATCGTTGAAAAGGGCGCAGTTGTAGAAAACTCGGTTGTGTTTAGCGGTACGGTTATAAAGGCCGGGGCAAAGATTAATTACGCAATCATTGACGAAGACGTAGTAATCGGAGAAGACGCTGTCATCGGCGACGGAAAATCCAGCGCTGAGCACTTAGCGCTTATAGGACGCGGCACTGTAGTTCAAAACGGAACTCAGCTAAAAAGCGACGGCGTATTGGAGGCGGGAAATGAGTAATACACTTGGCATTATTTTTTCTAATATACACGAAAGAGACATAAAAGAGCTGACGAGCATAAGAACGCTAGCATCCGTTCCGTTCGGCGGCCGGTATAGACTTATAGACTTTGTCCTTTCAAACATGATAAACAGCGGCATAACGAATATAGGAATTATAACGAAATATAATTACCAGTCGCTGATGGATCACCTTCAAAGCGGAAAGAGCTGGGATCTATCCAGAAAGAACGGAGGGCTTACAATCCTACCGCCGTTTAACAACGAAAAGAGCAGAACCGTTTATAGCTCCAGGCTTGAAGCGATTAAAAACGTAGAAAGCTTTATACGGCACAACCCTTCGGACTATATCCTTATGGCTGACTGCGATATCGTATGCAACTTTGACTATGCGCCCGTTATAGCCGAGCACGAAAGGCGGGGAGCGGAAATCACGCTTATCTACCGCAAGCATAAAGTTACTGCATCTCAGCTTGCGCACAAAAGACTGTTTTTAGATATAGACGAAGACTCAAAAGTAAAAGGCCTACGTAACGTTAGCGAAGGAGACGAGGCAAACGTTTATACAGACTTTATGCTCATTAACAGCAGTCTGCTTCTTTACATCCTAGACCACTGCGACGAATGGGGCGTTAAGTCTTTCTCTAGAGATATTATTTCTAAATGCGTCGACTATAGAACTTATGCGTACAAACTAGATGGATACTATGCAACGATTTCCTCTCTAGCTGATTATTACAAGCATTCTATGGAACTTCTTGACCCCGAGGTTATAAACGAGTTGTTCTATAAAGGCGGGCAGTATATCTATACAAAAGTAAGAGACTCAGCGCCTACTAGAATCATGAGCGGAGCGGTTGTAAAGAATTCGCTCATTCCGGACGGATGTATAATAAAAGGAAAAGTGGAAAACTCCATTATTTTCAGAGACTGCGTAATCGAAGAGGGCGTAACCATAACAAACTCCATAATAATGCAGGATTCTATTATAGAGAAGGGCTCGACGCTTAACTGCGTCATTATGGATAAGGGAGCGCACGTTCTTCCCGGAAGACTTCTTTCAGGCCACTCAACTAGGCCGTATTACATAGAAAAAGACGTAGTAATCTAACGAGTTTTTAAAAAGTAATAATATCTTTTAAAGCGGAGCCTTTTAGCTAATGGGCCCCGCTTTTATTTAATAAAGCGTTACTTTACTTTTATGTATTTTTTGGCAAACTCATTGTTATTTTTGCTAATTTTGTTATAATAATTTTGAAACAATCCGCTTTATTATACTTTGTTTTTTTACCGGTCAGGCGGAATAGAAAAAAGGAGGTTTTGTGTTATGAAAATAGAAATCAGATATTATACGCAAACAGGCAATACGAAAAAACTAGCAGAGGCTATAGCGCAGGTTACCGGAACAAAAGCAGAAACAGTTGACGTGCCTTTGACAGAAGAAACGGATATCCTGTTTTTATGTAATTCGGTTTACTGGGGCGGAGTTAAAGGTCAAGTAAAAAACTTTGTTAAGGATAATGCCAAATTCATTAAGAAAATAGTAAATGTAAGCACAGCAGCTCTCATTAGTTCGACTTACTCTCAAATGAAAAAAATATCTGAGAACGCAGGCGTAGAGCTGGATGAAAAAGAATTCCACTGCAGGGGCAAATTCACTGCACTTCATGGATCTCATCCGGATGAAAAAGATATCGAAGCGGTCAAAGAGTTTGCTAGTTGGTTTATGGAAGATTCGCCTGAGCAAGCCGAGAAGTCACAAGGAGAATAAGTCTTACAACATGAACCACCCAGAGCTCCAGTCTTACATGTCGGCAGGAATAGATAGAATAGTATCAAACGCAAAAAAAGCAGCGTTAAAGAATCCGAAAGAAAGCCTGTTTTTATTTAGGTTTGCTTTTTCTTGCCGCTCTGCAGCCAAAAAGAGAAAAGCTAGTGAAGAAAAAGGAGAGCACATAGTCATTGACTTTTGAAACTAGCCAAATAATCAACACTTTAACTTGAAAAAGTTAGAGTGTTTTTTATTCTCTCTTAACCAGCCAACAAAACGGATATTATGACGTTGTCATAGGTTGTCGTTATTATCTTAAATAATAATCATTAAACATTCATTTTAACCTTGACAACAAAGAATATCCGTTTACACTAAAAAACAAAGAGAAAAAAAGAAAGAGTGTTGTGCGTTTGCTTTGCCAGCACACACTCTTTCTTCTAACCAAGTTTATTTGGTGTGTGCTTATCTTCGTTGGAGCGAAGCGACACCGACTTGTATCAAGACAAGCACACATCTAAATGCCAAAATAAAAAAATAAAAATAGTATAATTATTTAAAGCAAGTTTAAAAAAATATGATATAATAACATTGATAACTTGTAAATAAGGATGATTATATGGAAAATTTTAAAAAATATAAAAATAAAGTATTTGAATATATTTCAGATGCAAGGGTATATGGATTTAAAATCCAGAAAACAATA
>JAGCYK010000061.1 GCA_017960845.1 Clostridia bacterium
ACATTTTAAATACATCCGAGCCGTATACGCTTACGTAATCATCCGGATTGATTATGTTTCCTCTAGTTTTACTCATTCTCTTTCCGTCTGGGCCTAGAATAACGCCTTGATGAACGAGTCTTGTAAACGGTTCGTCAAAATGAAGACAACCCATATCCCTAAGCGCTTTCGTAATAAAGCGGGCATAAAGTAGATGCATGCAGGCATGCTCTGCCCCGCCGACATAAATATCTACCGGCAAAAGCTTATCGGTAAAATCGGTGTCGAATGGTTTATCTGCCAGTTTTGCATTGGGATATCTAAGATAATACCAGCTTGAGCAAACGAAAGTGTCTAAAGTATCGGGGTCGCGCTTTGCGTCGCAGCCGCACTTAGGACATTTAACGTTCATAAAGCTCTCGGACTTTTGAAGAGGGCTCTTTCCGTCTGGAGTAAAGTCTACGTCTTCGGGGAGTCTAACCGGAAGATCCTTTTCGGGAACGGGCACTACTCCGCACTTAGGGCAGTGAATGATGGGAATCGGAGCTCCCCAGTAACGCTGCCTTGAAACCGACCAGTCACGAAGACGGTAAGTGATTTTCTTTCCGCCCTGATTTCTATCGCTGAGCTTGTTTAGTATAGCGTCCTTTGCCTGCTCGGTGGTAAGCCCGGTGGCAAAGCCTGAATTTACAGAAACGCCGTATTCAACAAAAGGTAGCTCGTCAGGCGAACCGTCTGCGCTTTTAACTACGCGCTCGATTTGAAGGCCGAACTTAGTAGCAAACTCGAAGTCTCTGGTGTCATGAGCAGGAACGGCCATAACCGCGCCTGTTCCGTAAGTAGCAAGAACGTAATCAGCAACCCACACCGGAACCTTTCGTCCGTTAATCGGGTTGATAGCGTACGCGCCGGTAAAGCATCCCGTTTTTTCTTTTACGGTTGATGTTCTATCTATTTCGCTTTGAGCTGCGGCCTGCTTTTTATATGCTTCAACCGCCTCTTTCTGCTCTGGCGTTGTAATCTTATCTACAAGCGCGTGCTCAGGGGCAAGCACTACATATGTGCAGCCGAAAAGCGTATCCGCTCTTGTCGTGAAAACTCTAAAGCTTCCGCCTTTTTCGAGAGCAAACTCTATTTCACCGCCATAAGATTTGCCTATCCAGTTGCGCTGCATGATTTTTGTTTTTTCCGGCCAGTCGATAGTGTCAAGTCCGCTTAGAAGCTCTTCAGCGTACTTAGTTATTTTCAAAAACCACTGAGTTAGGTTTTTACGTTCTACCGTAGAGCCGCAGCGCTCGCAGCATCCGTCAACTACCTGCTCGTTTGCTATAACCGTATTGCATGACGGGCACCAGTTAACAGGCGCTAGCTTTTCTTCTGCAAGCCCGTTTTTATATAACTGAAGGAAGAGCCACTGAGTCCACTTATAGTACTCCGGCTCGTTTGTCTTTATTTCGTAATCCCAATCGAAACTTGCGCCCATATTGCGAAGCTGAACTTCCATGGTCGCTATGTTCTTTTCGGTGGATTTTTTAGGATGAATTCCTGTCTTTATGGCATAGTTTTCAGCCGGGAGTCCAAATGCATCAAATCCCATTGGATGAAACACTTCGTAGCCTTTCATTCTGAGATATCTTGCATAAACATCAGTAAGTCCAAAATTATACCAGTGCCCAAGATGCAAATTTGCACCTGACGGATAGGAGAACATTTCAAGAACATATTTTTTGTTCGCAATGTTTTCCTTGTTGAATGAGTCGGCTTTTGTTGCCTCCCACTTTTCACGCCATTTTCTTTCAATTTTAAGATAGTCCATTTTTTATGTCCCGATTTCTATTCAGCCTTCAAAGAAGACTTTTTCTTAAATTTAGTTTTTCAATTAATTCAGCTTCTCCGGGAAAGCCAGCTATTGTCGCCGCAACTTTCCCGTCTTCAAACAAAACAAAAGAAGGAACGCTTGTAACGCCTAAAGCGCTTGCAAGCGCTTTCTCTTCTTCAACGTTTACGGAGTTAAAAGAGACGCTCTTAAACTCCTCGGATATTCTTTCAAGAATAGGTCTAACGACTTTGCATGATGCACACCACGGCGCCCATAGTATTACTAGCGACATTCCGCTTGCCGTTTGTTCTTGAAAATTGTCAAAAGTTATTTCCTCTATCATTTCCTTAAAACAGGCCTTACGGCTTACGGTCAATCGAAACTAAAGAAATGCTTCCATCCTGCATTATTCTATACCTTTCTATTTTGTCAGGATAGTCGTAAATGATTATGGAAGGATCCGTTCTCGTTCTATACACTTTGGGTTTTACGGGAGCAGGATCGTGAAATACTGGTTCTTTTTTAGCGGGAAGCGGCTCGTGCGGAGAAAGGTACTGCGAAAAATCTGAGGATAGTTCGTTAACGGGAGCATCGCCGTCGTCGTGATGCTTTACTATCGGCTCGATATTTTTAGCTTCCTCGTAGTATGAAGGCTGCTGAGGGCGAGGCGACTGGGCAGGCTCGTATCTAAAGGATTCTGCTGAGTAGCCAAAGCTGGTGTCTGAAGGGGTAGCCTTTTGTTTCTCCATCGCCGCGTCTATTTCTTTTTGATAATTTACAGAAGGCGCAATCTCAGGATGGTTTGCATCGAAGCCTGGATTCTTTTCAATGACGATAGTCCGGGCTTTTTCTTCTGCATCTTCCGTTCCTTCGGGGGGAACGACATAAACTACTTTCTTCTCTTCCGGCTCTTTTTTGTTCTTGTCTTTCGGCGTGGCTTCAGCTTTTTGACTAGCCTTTTCTCGGTAAACTAAAAGTAAAGAAAGAATCATAGCGACGCTTAGGCCAATAAAATAGATTCCCCAGTTTTCTACCAGCGTGCCGGATATGGCCGAAAAAACAATAAAGACGATGGTGTAAACAAGCGGTAGCCAAAAATGCATTTTAAATAGAATTGTGCCGATAACTTTAAAAACCTTTTTCAGCGCATCCATTTCGGTTTTCCCCTTTTCTTAAATTTTGTCAAAGCCAGTCCACTTTCTAAGGACTTCGGGAACAATAATGCTTCCGCCGGGTTGCTGATATTGTTCAACTAGTGCAGGGAAAACACGGCTTGTTGCAAGTCCGCTTCCGTTAAGCGTATGAACGAATGTGTTTTTCCCGTTAGCATCTTTATATCTCGTTCCGTTTCTTCTTGCCTGATAGTCATTCGCATTAGAAACGCTAGATACTTCCTTATATATTCCCATCGAAGGAATCCATACCTCGATGTCGTACGTACGTGCCATAGAAGCAGAGCAGTCGCCTGCTGCAAGCTTGGATAGTCTAAAGTGAAGTCCGAGTTTTTCCATCAATGAGCATGCCTTATTAACAAGCTCTTCAAAAGCCTCTTTGGATTTATCGGGCGTAGTAATCTGAACCATTTCAACTTTATTGAACTGGTGCCCTCTTATCATGCCTCTTTCTTCAGCGCGGTAGCTTCCGGCTTCCTTTCTAAAGCAAGGAGTGTAAGCAAATAGTTTCTTTGGAAGGTCCGCCTCTTTTAATATTTCGCCTGCATAAAGGTTTACAAGCGCCGTTTCTGCTGTGGGAAGCATAAATTTCATTTTTTTGCGGTCGCTTTCCTCTGCGTTTTCAACCCAGTAAACTTCTTCTACAAACTTGGGGAACTGACCGGAGCCGTAGCCGCAGTCGTATCCAAGAGCAAGCGGAGGTAAAATGAATTCGTATCCGTCAGACAGGTGCTCCGAGATAAAGAAATTAAGTAGCGCCCACTCAAGCTGGGCTCCCTTGCCTCTATATATCCAATGCCCAGCCCCGGATAGCTTTGTGCCTCTTTCGTAGTCGATGAGCCCGCTCTTAGCACAAAGCGAAACGTGGTCGAGAGGCTTGTAGCCATCAAACTCAGGCTTAGTGCCGAATACTTTTATAACTTTGTTGTTTTCCTTTTCTCCGGGAAGAAGATCGTCATCCGGCAGATTTGGGAGTCTTGAAACGAGATCCGAGAGTTTTTCTGCAACTATAGACAGCTTTTTATCTCCCGCAGCGATTTCCTCTCCGATCATGCGGGTTCTTGCAATAATTTCGGAAACGTCCTTTCCTTCTTTTTTAAGCTTAGGAACCATTGCGCTGGCTGCGTTCCGCTCTGCCTTTAAAGCATCGGTGCGTCTGATAAGCGCTTTTCTTTCTCCGTCAAGCTGGATTATTTCGGACAAATCCGCAAAGCAGCCCTTCTTTGCAAGCGCCTGTTTAACCTTTTCGGTTTCGTTTAAAATCAAATTAATATCTATCATTGCATATCCCTCAAAAGTGAAAAATCAACAAATTAGAGTTTAGCATACGTGCGCTTAAAATACAAGCATTTGCTTTATGCTATTGCCCCCGGCCGTATCTTAGCTATGCATCGAAACAACGCCCATAAGCGTGCGCTTTGTCCCATATTAAAAGTTGCTTAGAGTAGGCTTAAGCCGTGGTGACCGGTATTGACAATACCCCCTTTTTTTTATATAATTTTTTCGGTTAAAATGTAAGAATTTTACGCAAAAACCTAAAGGAGATTATATAAATGGGAATGTTAAAACTGATTGAATGGAAAGATGCTTCACGCGACAATATCGTCTACAGATTTGATATCAAAAATGATTATATCACAAGAGGTTCAAAGCTCACCGTAAGAGAGGGTCAGGCGTGCATCTTTTGTCACAAGGGAAAAATGGCCGACGTATTCCTTCCGGGAATGTATACGTTAGATACGAATAATGTCCCCCTTCTTACCAAGCTGATGTCATGGAAATACGGCTTTGAAAGTCCTTTTAAGTCCGATGTATATTTTGTTAACACGACACAGTTCACAAATCAGAAATGGGGCACGCTGAATCCCATTATTGTAAGGGACGCAGACTACGGCGCTGTAAGAATCCGCGCTTTCGGAACATATGCTTTCAGAGTTGACGATCCGTACATATTCCTTCAGGAGATTTCCGGAACGCTGGACTCCTTCTCTACCAAAGATATTTCGGATTATCTTCGCAGTATGCTCGTAATGGGAATAACCGACGCTATCGGCGAGGCAAAGATTCCAATTCTAGATATGGCCGCTAACCTAATGGAACTCGGAAGAGTCGTTAAAAAGAGCCTTGACGAGGACTTCAAAAAAATAGGTCTAAAAATTAGTGCGTTCAATTTCGAAAACTTCTCGCTTCCCGAGGCGCTTCAAGAAGCTCTCGACAACAGCACCGCGCTTGGAATGCAACGTCAAAATATGGATGTATATATGGCAAAAGCTCAGGCGGACGCGCTTGTTAAAGCTGCCGGTAATCCGGGAATGGCCGGAACGACAATGGGCGCTGGCATAGGAATGGGCATGGGAATGCAGATGGGAAATATGTTCGCAAATAACATGAATACTGCTCCTACTCAAAATCAAGGCGCAGGCGGTTCGGTAAAATGCCCTGAATGCGGAGCGACGCTCAAGCCCGGAGCAAAGTTTTGCTCTGAATGCGGAGCAAAACTCGGCGATGCTTTTTGTCCGAAGTGCGGAGCAAAATTAAAGCCCGGTGCTAAATTCTGCTCGGAGTGCGGTGAAAAACTTTGAAAAATACAAGTACAGAAATAAAAGAAGAGGATCTTTCGCCGCAGGAAATTGCAGAAGCGACTGAAAGCACGACGGACGTGTCTAAATGTCCCACTTGCGGGGCTAATCTAGTCTACTCTCCGACTGACAAGACGCTGATGTGCGAATATTGCGGCTATTCCAAAAAAATAGATTTCACGAATCTTGGAGAGGAGAAATCTTTTTCCGAACTGCTCAAAACTGACAACAGCTGGGCAGAAGACGCTCGGGTATTCGTATGTAATAACTGCGGAGCGCGGCAAGTTTTATCCAAGAACGAAATATCTGTTAAATGCTCTTTTTGCGGAACGACTAACGTAGTTGAGAAAAACGATATTCTCGGGCTAAAGCCTAATGCGCTTCTCCCCTTCCTCCTCGATTCAGCTGCCGCTGGAAATCATGCGCGGACATGGGCAAAAAAGAGATGGCTCGCGCCAAGATCTTTTAAGAAATCTGTAAATCCTGAAAATATTCACGGAAACTATATCCCCGCCTTTACTTTCGATTCTTTAATAAAGACTCATTACGAAGGCCGGCTTGGAAAGGACCATACAGTTACTGTACGTGTGAACGGAAAAACAGTGACCAGAACGGAGACCAAGTGGTTTCACGTAAGCGGATATTTCGAGCATTTCTTTAACGACGTGCTCATTCAGGCGTCCGATTCTATATCCCAAAAGAGTATAAACAAAATCTCCCCTTTTGATACAGATCACTCTCAGCAGTATAAAAACGAATTCCTTCACGGATTCACTGCATCTCAGTATTCAAAAGACGGCGAGACTTGCTGGAAGGAAGCAAAAGGCGTTATGCAAAATGCAACGCGCAATATGATTCTTTCCAAATACGACTACGACCGGGTGGATTATTTGAATTTCCCTATGTCATACGAGGCAATTACTTACAAATACTTGCTTCTACCCATCTATGTCGGACACTTTAATTTCAGACAAAAATTATATAACTTTTTTGTAAACGGACAAAACGGCAAGGTAACCGGAAAAACACCGCTATCGCCTCTCAGGGTCGGCCTGCTTGTACTTCTTGGGCTTGTCGCCGCTGCCGGAATTGTCGCGCTTATTATTATTAACGGAGGATTTTAGTTATGCCATATGAAGTTATTTGCATAATAGAAGCTGCCATTATTCTTATTTTGCTTATCGCAGTTATAGTTTTAGTAATCAAAAACAGAAAACCGAAAGATAAGGCAGACAATGTTAAAATAAAGGACGGAGTTCGCTATACCAAGACTACTGCAGCGTTTTCCGAAGACGGAAGCGTTGCAATAACGCATAGAGAGGGCGACGCGGTTCTAGAGAGAGGAAAAACTTATACCGCTGTTAAAGATGGCTATGTTATGCCCGGCAAATATACGGTTTTGTCCTCTGAAGAAGGCACAGATAAATTCAATGTCAGACTTGGCGGATTTGTTAGGCAGCTTTCTCACGGAACAGAGATTGTTCTAGCAGAGGGAGATGAAATAACTCCCGTTTCTACAAATATAGTTCTTAGATAAAGGAGAATAGAAATGAGTAAAAATTTATTGATAAAAGTTGTAGTCGGTCTTTTGTTCGTAGGCGTTGCCGTTGTTTGGCTGTTAAGTGCACTCGACGTAATCTCAGTTAACCTTTCCTGGGTTATTGGAATCTTCTGCGCCGCACTAGGCCTTGTGTTTATCTTAAAAGGTTTGTTTTCTAAAAACCTCGGCATAGTTAAAAAGATCGATATTATTATCGGATGCGCACTTTTAGTGGCAGCAGTTTTTGCGGTTATCGGAAGCTTTGTTGAAGACACTGCTAAACTTGTGTTCCCCATTATCGCAGTAGCAATTACTGTATGCGCGCTTCTAGCCGTTCTAGCTACAGGCGGAAAGAAGTGGGATCAGGCAGATAATGAAAACGTGGGATACAAGAATTACTACGAAAGAAAAAAAGAAGAGGAAAAGAACAACAAAGAGGAAGACTAATCTTTAACCAATCGTTTAAGAAAAAATGAGCCTTTAAAGCTTAAACACTTTAAAGGCTTTTTCTTTGTCGTTCTAGTTAAGACTAATCAACTTTTTCTATTTGCTCAGGATAAACAAAATCATTTTGACGTCGGCACTCATCCATAAGCTTCATTATATCTATTGTCTGGCTTAAAGAAATAATTGAGGACTCTGTTCTTCCGGCTCTATAGTCTTTTTCGAACTGGTCAAATTCGTGAACATATCCGCCCGGAGAGCTGTAAACCTTAGTTGAAGACGCGGATTTAACTTTTACTTTTCTAGCTTTATGGAAAAACGGAACTATTACCTTTCCCTTCTCCATTTCTATAACCGCCGTTTCGCTTTCTATTTTTCTATATGACGCCGCAAGATGGCATTTAGCGCCTCCGCTATATGACATAACCATCTTGTCGTATTCGTCAAAACCGTGCCACATCTTCATTTCGCAGGAGATGCTTTCAGGCATTCCTAAAAACAGATAGCTAAACGCAATCGGATAGACCCCGACGTCTAATAGAGAACCTGCCCCGTAGTTAAGGTCATAAAGGCGTGGCCTCTTTTCAAATATTGCACGGAATTTGTCTGAGAAGCATAATTTAGCGGAAATGCTTTTAACTTTGCCCAGCTCTCCGCTTTTTACTATTTCAAGCGCCTTTTGAATGTTCGGATTAAACCACGTCCACATCGCCTCGCACAGGAGCGTGTTTTGCTTTTTTGCCAGCTCAGCTAACTTTTCTGCTTGAAGCGCGTTAATCGTAAAGGCCTTTTCGCAGAGCACCGGCTTATTTAAAAGAAGTGCTCTTTTTACGTGCTCGTAGTGAGCAGAGTGCGGCGTAACTATATATACGCCTTCTACCTCGGGGCTCGTTATAGCCTGCTCTAAACTATCACACTGCTTTGCGCCGAATTTCTCAGCAAACTCTTTAGCAGTTTTTGGGTTTCTTGACCAAACGGAGGCGATTTCGTGCCTGCCGCTTTTAAGCAGCTGCCCGGCCACTCTTCGTGCAAGCATCCCGCTTCCTATAAAACAAAACTTCATTGTCTAATCTCCCGTGCTTGAGGCTATAAAACAGCCTTATTCAAATACTATATAAAATCTTTCTTTTTTGTCAATATCTGTTTTTAATGACTAGGGGCTAGCATCAATAGCGCCAATAAAGAATTGCCCTTTTTTTAACAAAATGGTATATTGCTAATGTAACAAAGGAAGTAATAATAATGCTTGAGCTTATAGACATTTCCTATAGCGCTCCGTCTGACAGCGGAGAAAAGGAAATATTAAAAAACATAAACCTAAAACTAGACAAAGGTTTCATTGCAATAACCGGCCCGAATGGCGGCGGTAAGTCTAGCCTGGCGACAATTATTTGCGGGCTATACAAACCCACTTCCGGAAAGATTCTATTAAACGGCGTAGATATAACTAATTACGGAGTTACCGAAAGAGCACGCGCAGGAATAAGCTTTGGCTTTCAGCAGCCTGTGCGCTTTAAAGGCATTACGGTAAAAGATTTAATCACTATCGCCTCCGGCAAAAAAACAACTATTTCGGATGCCTGCGAGTATTTATCTGAAGTCGGGCTTTGCGCAAGAGACTATATAGACCGCGAAATCAATTCCAGTCTATCTGGCGGCGAGCTTAAAAGAATAGAAATCGCTACGGTTCTGGCAAGAAACTCTTCCTTTTCTGTTTTTGATGAACCCGAAGCCGGAATAGATCTATGGAGCTTCAATAGCCTTATTACTGTTTTCAATAATCTAAGAAAGAAAAACGACGGAACCATCCTTATTATTTCGCACCAGGAGCGCATTCTTTCCATAGCGGATAGAGTTATTATGCTTAATGGCGGCGAAGTAACAGAAGACGGAAGTGCAGACAAAGTGCTTTGCGGTATATTAAAACAAAATACATGCAGCAAACTTTTGGAGGGCGAGTAAAATGGAACTGGATAAAATAGCAAGAGATATGCTTGTGACTATTGCCGACCTTCATAAAGTTCCAGAGGGCGCATACAATCTAAGACTAAACGGCAAAGGCGTAGATAGAAAAAGCTCGGCAAATATTGACATTGTTCCTAAAAAAGATAAGCCCGGCATTGATATAATAATAAAGCCGGGAACAAAAAATGAAAGTGTTCACATCCCTGTCCTATTAATGGAGAGCGGACTAAGCGATATGGTATATAATGATTTCTTTGTCGGAAGCAATGCCGATGTAACGATTATAGCAGGCTGCGGAATACATAACTGCGGCGATCAAGACAGCTCACATAACGGAATTCATTCTTTCCACCTAGAAAGCGGTGCTAAAGTGAAATATGTCGAAAAACACTACGGAGAGGGCGACGGAAACGGAAAGAAAATTCTCAATCCCGAAACATACTTCCAGCTAGGAGAAAATGCCTTTCTAGAAATGGAAACCACTCAAATTAAAGGCGTTGATTCGACAGAAAGAAAAACCGGCGGAAGTCTATCTAACGGAGCAAAAGTTGTTATTACAGAAAAAATAATGACACACGGAAAGCAATTCGCTAAAACTCTTTTTGAAGTTAACTTAGATGGAGAGCATTCTTCTGCGAATGTTATAAGCCGTTCGGTTGCAAAAGACAGCTCTCGCCAGGAATTTGTCGCATCCATTAAAGGAAACGCTCCCTGCTATGGACACAGCGAATGCGACGCAATTATTATGGACAAGGCCGTTGTTACTGCCATTCCAAAAATTGAAGCAAATAATATCGACGCTCAGCTCGTTCACGAGGCAGTTATAGGTAGAATTGCAGGTGAGCAGCTAGACAAACTTATGACGCTTGGACTAACTGAAAAAGAAGCCGAAGAACAAATAATTGCAGGTTTTCTCAAATAATAACTGACTGCTATTTAAACTCCCATATTTGCATAATTTTTTGTTATTTTTATCTATAAAGATACTCGT
>JAGCYK010000003.1 GCA_017960845.1 Clostridia bacterium
ATTCTAGGAATAGTACTAGTAATTTTCGGGGGAGACTGGTTTGTTGACTCAGCTTCTTGGATAGCAAAAGCAGCAAAAATCCCGACATTCATTATCGGCGCTACGATTGTGAGCCTGGCTACAACTATGCCGGAGCTCATAGTTTCCATTATTTCTGCTGCAGACGGACTGAATGATATGGCGATTGGCAATGGCGTGGGCTCAGTTACAGCGAATACCGGCCTTATTATGGCGCTTTCATTCATTTTCCTCGGCGCGCTAATCGATAGAAAACGTCAGTGGCCTCAAATAGTGATGCTTATAGGCTCGGCTACATTTTTATTCCTCGGATCTTTAGGCGGAGCGCTGTCGATATGGGCATCGATTGTTCTTCTAGTCATTTTCATTTTGTTTATGATCCTGAACGTTCTAGGTGCAAAGAAAGCCGGGGAAAAGAAAGAACTTAACGTAGAAGAAACTGCGCCTGGCGGAGAAGTAGTAGCCAAAGCAAAGACAAGCGGAAAAGAAATAGCTAAGAATGTCATATTTTTCGTTCTCGGGGCCGGCGGAATTGTAGGCGGGTCTCAGCTTTTAGTTACAGGCGGAAGCAATCTAGCTACGATTATGGGAATTCCGGACAGAATCATTGCGATTACGCTTGTTGCTGTCGGCACTTCACTCCCAGAGCTTATAACCACAATTACTGCAATAAGAAAGAAAGAGTCGTCGCTTTCTATAGGAAACATAGTCGGAGCAAACATAATAGACTTAACGCTTATTCTTCCGATTTGCTCGCTCGTTTCATGTCAGCCGCTTCCGGTTTCTGATATGTGTCTATTTGTGGATATGCCGGTATGTCTCGGGCTCATTGCAGTAGCGCTCATTCCATTATTTGTAAAAGGGAAATCATTCAAGCTTCAAGGTGCATTTATGCTGCTTTGTTACATTGCTTACATTACAGTTTCTTCCATTTTGCTATAAAAATATACTTCATTTGGAGCATCAGCCTAAAAAACGCGTATTGACAAACAAGCGCTCTCCGAATTAAAATTGTTTTTGTTAGAAAGGGGGAAATATATATGTCACTTCTAGGCAATTTATTTAAAAAAGTGCTTGGCGGAGTAAAAAAGGCGAATTCTCAGTCTGAAGAAAGGGACTACAAGGAAACGCAAAGCTCTAGGCAGAGTTATTCCGCTCCGTCGGGGCCAATTGAGGAAGAAGAGAAGAAACTGGTGCCTTTAAAATCTCGCAGCGAGTGGATGGCACATTTTTCGGATATTCTAAAAAGAAGATTTAAAGACTTCGAGATTGATGAAGATGTTCCTGCACGTGCATTTGATAAATCCTGCCATCCGGCATGTACGCCCGTTCAGTTTGTGCTGCTTAAGGCAGGCCGTCCGGTTTTATGTGTCGTTTTAGTTCGCGTTAACACATACCGCGGAATGAATGTAAAAGGAACCAAGAGTATAATCGAAAGAAGAGGACTTCCATACGTAAGATTTTTTGAGGAAATGGAAAACAAAGAAGAATACGTAGTTGAACGCATAAACAAGTTCCTCGACTAAAAACCGATCAGTAATGGGAAAGAACGCATAACTTTTATTTTGCGCCCGTTTTAAGGGCAAAGCACAGATAGGTATTTAATAACTTTGCGGGCAGTTTGTCTGTGTGAAGCCACGTATTCCAATTTTGGAATTTTAAATTTATTCTTTCCCATTATATTTTTTTATGGAAATAATCGACAGACTTTCGGACATTAAGGAATGGGAAGCTCTTTTGTCTTATAAACAAGACGGAGGGCATATTACTCGCGCAAAGGAAAAAGACCTAAGCGACTTTATTCAATCCGGGCAGTGGAAGGAAATAGCAAAAAAAATCCAAAATAATGAGCCTTTTTCACATCCAAAAATAACCGAACTCAACAAAAAGCATGCTTCAAAAAAGCGAATAGTGTTTACGTTTGAGCGGGATGAAAGCTATGCACTAAAGCTCATAACATATATGCTCGGAGAATACGACGAGCTCTTTTCGCCGAACCTATATTCTTTTAGAAGAACTTTCGGAGTGAAGCGCGCCATTTCAGATATTTTAGGCCGAAGCGGAATAAACCAGATGTACTCTTTTAAAGCGGATATAAGCGACTATTTCAATTCGGTAAACTATGAAAAACTGCTCTTTATGCTAAAGCGAGCTATTAAAAAAGAAGATAAGCTGATAGCGTTTTTGACTACGCTATTATCTGACCCGTATGCAGTTAGAGACTCTCAGCTCATCAAAGCTAAAAAGGGCATAATGGCAGGTGTTCCTGTTTCGGCATTTCTAGCAAACGTGTATCTAGCAGAAATGGATAAGTATTTTTATGAAACGGGTGCGGTTTATGCAAGATATTCTGACGATATAATCATTTTCGCTAAGTCTAAAGAAGAGCTTGGCATGCTAAAAAGAAAATTCAAGGAGTTCATAAACAGTCTTGACTTAGATCTCAACGAAAAAAAGGTAGTTGAGACTGGCCCTAATGAGCCGTGGGAGTTTTTAGGATTTAAGTATGATAGCGGAGATATTGATGTCGGAGAAGTGGCTATAGATAAAATAAAGGGAAAAATGAAACGAAAGGCAAGGGCGCTTTATCGCTGGAAAAATAAGAAAAATGCGGATAATGATAGAGCCATAAAAGCTTTCGTTCGCTATTACAACAAGAAATTCTTTAATAACTCTATTAGCAGCGAAATAACTTGGTGCAGGTGGTATTTCCCGGTAATAACTACAGATAAAGGCTTAAAAGAGATAGATAGGTACGTTCAGGACTGCATTAGGTTCATTGCCGCCGGAAATTATTCAGCTAGTAGATTCAAACTGAAGTACGAAGATATTAGGAGCCTAGGATACAGAAGTCTTGTAAATAAGTATTATGCTTTCCGGCAGGGTAAGTACGAACCGGTCACATAGAAAAACAGCCCGCTTGCTTTAAAGCGGGCTGACTTCATATAAGGCAGTTATTTCAAAGAATGTGAATATTTTTTTCTTTGCACTCTTTTAAGGTTTTTTCGTCCCAGAGCGAGCACTGAACCTCTCCGATATGAGCGCATTGAAGTAAAAGCATACAGATGCGGGATTGACCTATGCCGCCGCCCATAGTAAGGGGAAGCTCTCCGCTAAGAAGCATCTTATGAAAGGGAAGGCTCTTTCTTTCTTCACAGCCTGATTTTTTAAGCTGCTCTAAAAGCGACTTTTCATCAACTCTTATTCCCATAGAAGAAACTTCGAGGGCGCGTCCGAGCACTTCATCGTAAAAGATAATATCTCCGTTTAAAGCCCAGTCGTCGTAATCAGGAGCGCGGCATCCGTGAGGAGCGCCTGACCTAAGTTTGTCTCCAATTTGCATAATGAATGCTGTCTGATTTTTTTCCAGATATTTATTCTCACGCTCTTCGGGGCTAAGTGAAGGGAACATGTCTTCAAGCTCCTGGGTAGTAATGAAAGAAACATCGCGTTTAAGCTTTAATGAAATGGAAGGGAACTGACGGCATACTTCTTCGGATACGTCACAAATGGCATTAACTATGCTACTAACTGTTTCTTTTAGGTATGAAATAGTCCTATCGTTTCTGTCTATTATTTTTTCCCAGTCCCACTGATCAACATAAATGGAATGAATCTCGTCGAGCGCTTCATCTCTTCTGATTGCATTCATATCGGTGTAAATTCCTTCGTGCATTTTGAAGTTATATTTTTTCAGAGCAAGTCTCTTCCATTTAGCTAGAGAGTGAACGACTTCTGCGTTATATCCAACGGCAGGGATGTCGAAACTAACGGGGCGCTCCGTACCGCTTAAGTTATCATTGATTCCTGAGCTAGCTGACACAAATAGAGGCGCAGACACTCTCTTTAAGTTAAGCGCCTGTGAAAGTCTCTTTTCGAAAGCGATTTTCACGAATGAAATGGCTTTTTGAAGCTGGTAACTATCAAGTTTAGGAACGTAATCGATGTTTTTCATTGATGCCTCCTTCCTAAAAAATTATGAAAGAATTATATAATTGATAGGCGTTTTTTGTCAAATAAATGATTGGCCGGGCTAGGCTTAAAAGCAAAAAGAGAATAAAAAAACTGCCCGGAGAGTTAACTCCCGAGCAGTCAGTTTAGTGATTAAGTGGGTTAGAAACGGATTAATACATTCCGCCCATTCCGCCGCCCATTCCGCCAGCTGCCGGGGGCTCAGGAGCAGGGATGTCCGTTACGATGCTTTCGGTTGTAAGAAGGGTAGAAGCTACGCTAGCAGCATTCTGAAGAGCAGAACGCGAAACCTTAGTCGGATCTATTATACCTTTTGCAACAACATCGCAGTACTCATCTTTAAGAGCGTCATAGCCGTAATTCTTTTTCTTTGAGCCTATAATAGTATTTACTACTACGCCTCCGTCTACGCCTGCGTTAGCCGCGATTTGACGAATGGGCTCTTCGAGCGCTTTAAGGATTATAAGGGCACCGGTCTTTTCGTCGCCTTCAAGAGTTTTTGTAAGTGCAGCAACGCTCTTTGTAGCAGATAGGAGAGCTACGCCGCCTCCGGGAACGATACCTTCTTCAACAGCAGCTCTAGTTGCAGCGAGTGCATCTTCAATGCGGAGTTTCTTTTCTTTCATTTCTACTTCCGTAGCTGCGCCAACACCGATTACCGCAACGCCTCCTGCTAGTTTAGCAAGACGCTC
>JAGCYK010000062.1 GCA_017960845.1 Clostridia bacterium
CAATAAAGCGCTGCATATTCGTAAAATCAGCGCCTCTCCAGCTGTAAATACTCTGGTCTTCGTCGCCTACTGCAAACACGTTGCCATAGTGAAGCGCAAGAAGTCTTACCAGATTATATTGAATCCTGTTTGTATCTTGAAACTCATCAACTAAAATATATTTGAATTTTTGCTGATAATAAGTGAGAGCTTCCTTACTCGTCGAAAGAAGATTGAGCGCATTAAGAAGAAGATCATCAAAATCCATTGCGTTGTTTTCTTTCAGATACTCTTCATACCTAGTAAAAACCCTATATACGTCTATTTTACTGCCATAGTATTCATTTGACCTATTCCATTCGTCAGCGCTTAAACCCTTATTCTTAGCATCAGAGATAATACCTTGAACCATTTTATGGAATTTATCATCTTTTATATCAAGTTCCTTGCATATTTGCTTTAGAGCTTTCTCACTGTCTTCAGTATCGTAAATAGTAAAATCGGAAGTGAAACCTATTTTATTGCCAAACCTTCTTAAAAACCTAACACACATAGAGTGGAACGTAGAAACCCATATGTCGTCACAATTCGTAACAAGGTTTTTCAGTCTATCTCTCATTTCATATGCGGCTTTGTTTGTAAAAGTAATTGCAAGTATAGAAAAAGGACTCACGTGCAAATTTTCAATCAAATGAGCGACTCTATATGTTAGAAGCCTTGTCTTTCCACTTCCCGCTCCTGCAGTAACTAAAACAGCACCTTCGGTATCTATGGCGGCTCTAAATTGCTCTTCATTTAATTCCGATTTTATATCCATCGCAAGTCCTTGAAATACAAAAAATATGCTTGAAAAAGAGTGATATTTTCTACTTCATTTATACTAAAATTTTATCATTTCAGGCTATAAAGTGTCAATTAGAAAAGGAAAAACCGACCGCAGTATAAAACATTGCAACCGGCTTTTCTTTTAGATAGTGACATTAATATCACTAAAGTTAAATTAAACTAAAACTGAGTTTACAGCATATCCTCTCACGGATTCTATAGCGCTCACACAAGCAGCTTTTGTCTTGTATGTTTCGCCGATACCCAGCACGCTCTTAGCATCGTTTCTAAGCTTGTAGTAGAACATTCCGAACTTATCTTTTTCTATTACGAAGTTACCTGCTTTAGCGTTTTCTTTAACGGTTTCCATTGCTTTTGTAGCATAGCTCTTTGAAGCATAGTCTTCAGATGAGAACATAAGCTGACCATTTGATGCATAAAGGCAAGCAAAGAACTTTCCGTCTTCTTCTTCAATTGTCCACTTTCCGGGTTTGCTAGGAGCACTAATTGTGGACTTTTCGTAGTCGATATATCTTTCTCCCTCGTCAACTCCGTCTTTAATCTCAGCATCAGGTGCAAGTCTCTTTACGGATTCAATTGCACTTTCGCATGAAGATTTGCTCTTATATGTTTCTCCTGCGCAAAGGATCTTATTGCCGGCTGTTTTAACCTTGAAGTAGTATGCACCTCTCTTGTCTCTGTAAACCATAAAGTTGTCGGTTGCTACATTCTTAAGAATTGTGTCTATTCCATCTCTTGCGCCTTTTTCTGTGGTATAAATCTCACTAGTAAGCATTACTTGTCCGTTGCTTGCTACAAGCACAGCAACATATTCTTTGTCGCTCTTAATTTCTATAGCCCATTTTCCTTTAGAACTATTTGCGGGCTTTGCTTCTTCTTTAATTTCCTCTGCATTCTTGTCTTCATTTGTTGCAACAACAGCTGCTGCTACGCTTTCGTTAACTGTGTCGTCTTTATTATCGTCTTCCTTTGCGGGAGCTTCTTCAGCGGGTGCTTCCTCTTCTACAGGAGCTTCTTCTTCAGCCGGAGCCTCTTCTTCAGCCGGAGCTTCCTCTTCTACTGGAGCCTCTTCCTCTGCAGGGGCCTCTTCCTCTGCAGGGGCCTCTTCTTCAGCCGGAGCCTCTTCAGCGGGTTTTTCGGGCTCATCTTTCTTTTCATTAGAAGCTTTTTTATTCTTATTTGCTAAAGCAATTGCTTGAGCTATAACACATACAGCTAGCACAGCAATTATCAGTATAAGCCACCAATATTCCATCGTTATAACCACCTTTAAAAATTAGTATTAATTTAGTACATTTTAACATTATATTTTTTCAATTACAATATTTAATTCAAATATATAATAATTTTTTTGTAAAAATTTTTTATTGTTTTTATATGGTCGTGACCATTTTTTAGTAAAAAAACAATTAAAATCACATGTTTTATTTTTTTTTGACCTATTTTCTGCAAAAAATAGAAAAAAGCTCACTTGCATAAAACAAATGAGCTTTAGATAAATCAGGACTTATTATTGCGCTTACGTGCAGCCTCAGACTTCTTTTTTCTTTTTACTGATGGCTTCTCATAAAACTCCTTTTTGCGGAGATCGCCCATAATGTTATCTTTTTGACATTTTCTTTTAAAACGCTTAAGTGCGCTTTCAAGAGATTCGTTCTCGCCAACTTTAACAACAGACATTATTTACACCACCTTTCCCATCTAAGGGCCGAATTAACCGAAAAAAGATTTCAGCCAAGCAATATTAACATAAGTGTTAAGTGAAAGCAAACAATTTTTAGTGATGCATCACAAAAAATGCATTTATATCTTGCTTTTTATCCCACATCATCTCCCTTTATAACCAATCTATACAATTAACAAACAATTCACTGCTTATTACACAACACCCTTTTCAACGAAAGAAAAAGAAATATTGCAGTAAACTCAACTGCTTATGCACTAAAACTCTTTACAGTACAATAGTTTCAGCGTATAATATGTTTCGGAGGTGTTTTATGAAAGATTTTGATTTTTTAAGTCAAGCCATAATAACAATAGAAGACGTAAAAAAAGAAATATCATCTGAATCATATTTATTTAATGCATTAAAATGGCTTACAAAAATAAATAGAATTAAAAAACTAAAAGGTGGATTATATGCTACAATCAATCCTTTAACTAAAGATTTGTTCGTAAATAAGTATGAAATAGCAACAGCACTTTTTAACGATACCGCCGTAGCTTATCATTCTGCGTTGGAATTTCATGGTATAGCCAATCAGGTATATTTCGATGTTCATGTCATATCTTCAAAACGTTATTCCTCCGTTGATATAGAAGGTTTGGAATATATGTTTTTCAAGACTGACTATACAGATGGAATACTAGAATGTGAACAAAATACGACAATAAGAGTTACAGAGTTAGAAAGGACAGTCGTTGATTGCATAGATAGAATAGATATAGCTGGCGGCTTAGAAGAAGTTTTTTACGCTCTATCTGCAATAACCTATTGCGATGAAAGAAAACTATTAAATCATTTAAAAAAATATGATAAAAAATTTCTTTACAAAAAAGTTGGCTATTTATTTTCAATCTTAAAACCTAAGTATCTATCCGAAAATTTTTATCAAATATGCAAACAAAACATATCTAACCGTAATGACGACATAAGAGAAAACAAAGCAGTGTCAAGCG
>JAGCYK010000063.1 GCA_017960845.1 Clostridia bacterium
ATATGAGAGCGTAGAGGCCTAAAGTATCCAGAAAAATATAACGAACTTATTTGACAAAAAAAGTCCTCTGTTAAACACTTTCGGTCTAACAGAGGGCATTTTAATAATTCGTCTGTTTTGTTTAAAGAAGTTCGCTTGTTTTGTAATCGCTTATCTTGTAGTTGTAAACGTAGGAAAGCTCTCCGGTTTCGATGTCGTACTCATAGCTTGTAAACATCATCAGCACGCTGCTTGTAAGCTGGCCGAGGCAAGAGAAGTTCTGCTGAGAGTAGTATAGCATATAGCTTCCGCCGCTGTTAGTTTGGCTGAGCCCAAGAGGAACTCCGTATGTTTTGAAAGCATATCCTTTTTCGAATACGTATCCGAGGTCGTCGCGCCTGGTTTCGCTGTCATAGTAATCCACTGAGCCCGGCTCGAAGTAGTCCTTAACGAATCCGGTTTTATCCGGGTCGATTCCTGACACATAATATGTGCTCGGTGCGTTCATTACCATAAGGCGCTCTTTAGAGTCGTTATATACTCCGGACTGAACTGCATTATTTACAGAAATAGAATCTTGCATTCCTGAGCTTAGAGCGCTTCTAGCACGAATGACGTAGGGAAGCAACTCGTTGTCGTAAGCACCTTCAATGTTAGTCTCAACATCGCCGTCGCTTCCAAAGAAATAATTCTTTTTCTCAGCGTAATCTGCTATTGCTTTATATGAAATGTTGTTCGACTGGTTTGTTACACTTCTTTCTGAGTAAACCGGAGCAAGTGAGTTAGATCTAAATAGCACAACCGAGTTCATTTTATCCGTTTTGCCGGAGTAGGGGCCGCTTTCGTAAGTTAGAGAGAAGTCCATAAATAGAACGGAGTAGGCTCCGGGTGTTGTAACGAGCGCGTCATTAGACGTAAAGTGTTCGCTAAAGTATTCATAAGTCTTAAGCGTATCGTAGAGCGGAGAGTTCTTTATATTCGAAGGAATTTCAAAAAGCTCGTAGCTTACTTCGCCGGATGCTTCCTTTTCTCCGAGGTTAGTTTCTCCTGCATCTTTGTTTACGTGTCTTTTTTCCAGAGCATAAGTTATTTTTTCGTATCCGTTACTGTTTGACCACGGCTTAACGTTAAGCATAGTCACCCTAGGCGTGCTTGAACCAAAGCATCCGCTTAAAGGGAGGATAAACATAACGGCTATTAGTAATGCTGCAATTAATTTTTTCATATAAACTCCGAAAAGAAATCTTCTTTCGTAGGTAATTTTAGCACACTTAAATTGCTTTTGTCACACTATTTTGTTTATATATCTTCTTAAAGTGTGGGGTGATTAGTAATTTGCCTATGCTTTTCTACTAAAAATATTCGGCTCTAATGAAAAATAATGGGCTTGTTTAGTCCCATAACTATAATATATAATTGTCTTATGAACGCATCCGTGAAAGTAATCAATTCTTCTAGGGCGAGCTTAGCTCTTAAGGCCGCTATAAAACAATTTGAAGGGCGAAAGGTAGACTTAAGGCATCGCTCTTTTGTTATTGTTCCTGACCACATAACACTGGCAGCGGAGCGGCTTTTATGCTCGCTTCTTGGCGGGGCAATGGATATAGAGATTACTACGTTAAATAAGTTATTTAGAAATTATCTTGGAAACAAAACCGCTAATCTAAATAAAAACGGAAGCATAATGCTTCTTAAAAGAATAATAGAAGAAAATTCTTCCAGTCTAAAGTGCTACTCTAAAAGCGCGTCATCTAGAGGTTTTGCATCACGCATTTACGAAACGATATCTTTAATTGAAAGTGCGCTTATCTCTCCTGGGGATTTAATGAGCAGCGCAGCGAATAAAAAAGACGAGGATATAGCGCTAATTTATTCAAAGTACAAAGAGTTCATTGATAAAGAAATGCCGGATGCTTCAGGTCGCATGCGCCTTCTAGCTGAATATATAGACAGCTCTTCTACGTTTAAAGGCGCGAGCGTTACTTTTGCCTGTTTTGACGAGATTACCCTAGAAACCGAAAGGATAATAGACGCTTTTGCTAAAAAAGCAACGTCAGTAAGTGTGTATTCTTACGGCATCGAAGACTACTCTTTAAACGAACTAGTAATATACGAGAGCATTTCAGACATTACAAGTGTAAAGTCCATTGCCTCGAAAATAGCTTATCTTCTTAAGAGTGGCGCTAGCGCAGATGAAATTGCAGTCCTAACCGCTGATAGTAATCCGTATGAGCTGAGAAGGGTATTCAAAGAAAACGATATTCCTTTTACTGCATCTGAGCCTTTAGCGCTATCACGCCATCCGCTCGGGGCGTTTTTAACGCTTGCGCTAATCTCGCCGCTTCGTGGTTATAGGCCGAAAGACGTTATTCTTTTAGCAAAAAACCCTTTTGCCGGGCTAAACGCTGAAGACGTAATGAGCTTTGAAAGGTATGTCTTAAAATATGGCGTTAGCTATAAAGGCTTTTTTGATCCGTTTGAGCAAAATGACACAAAATATTTAGAAGGTGCGGAAAGAGTTCGCGCTAGTCTAAAAAACATACTAGACGCGCACTCAGATAATACAATAGAACGATTTAAGATGCTCATTAAGTGGGCAGAAGAAGTGAACGCAAAAAGCGTATCCGAAGAAAACTTAGGACGTGCGAATCCTTTCGAGCGCGCTAAAGAGATTTGCGCTGAAGCGGAGCTGCTTTTAAGCCAGGCGGATAGGAAAGTGGCCGCAGACGCTATAATAGACGCGATTGCTTCCTGCGAGCTTGGGCGAAGGCCGACATATAAAAACGCAGTGGAAATAGGTAGTGAAAGTGATCTAATTGCCAGGGAGTTTAAATACATTTTCGTTCCGGACTTTAGCGGCGATAATCACCCGCAGGTTATAAAAGACGAAGGGCTGCTCTCAGATGAAGACATCGATAGGCTAAAGAGTGCTTTTGGAGATAAGCTTTGCACCACGATTGAAACAAATAAAAGAAAAAAGAGCGAACTACTCGGCTTACTTAGTTCAGCTTCATATGTTTTCCTATATTACAGCGAAGCGCCCGGAAGGGTGCTCGGAGAGCTTAAAAGCATTGCTAGACGCGTGACCGAAAGAAGCGTAACCGGAGAAAGAGAGGATATGCTCAGCGGTGGCGGGAAAGGGCTGATGAAAATAAGTCCGACGCTAAATATGCTAGCTGAGTTTGCTCTAGTTGAAAGCGGTAAGGGCGAAGATAATGTGGCCGAAAAAGTAGTTGACTATGCTTACTCAAAAAGCTCTGAGCTCATTCCGGAAAAAGAAATAGAAAAAAACGAAGTGGCCGAAGCCGGAAAGCTTATGGAAAAAGCTGCATACTCAGCCAGTCAACTTGAAAGATATTTTACTTGCCCAAGGCAGTATTTCTTTTCTGTCGGCCTATCTGCTAGAAAGCCGGAAGAAGCCGATGTTAACGCGCTAGACATCGGAAGGATAGTCCACTATGCGGCTGAAAAATTTATTCTCGCTATGGATGTTCTATCTCCAGAAGAGGCGGCAAAACAGTTTGTTAAAGAAGCGCTAGAAAATGAAAACAAAACTCTTAGCGGCCTAAGCCAGCAAATGCTTGAAAGTGAAGTATCTGAGCTTTTAAAAGAGATTGTTTTGCAAAGAGATATAAGCGACTATAAGCCAATGGGAGCAGAACTTGGCTTTGGTATGATAGGTAGCAAACTGAAAGAAATAAAGATAGGAAATATAAGCTTACATGGGTTTATTGACCGCGTTGACGTTTCTTCTGACGGTAAAGGCGCACGCGTTTTCGATTACAAAACAGGGAAAAAAGAACTATCGGAATCAGATATAATAAAGGGGACTAAAATTCAGCTTCCGCTATATCTGCTTGCGCTTAAACAAAATGGCTACAGCCCGGAGGGCGCTTTCTATATGCCGACGATTAAAACAGCAAACGGCTACGAAATAAGTGGCATCGTGGAACGGAGCGATGAGGTTAAGGAAAAAACCAACCATAGCGGCGAATATATAAAAGAAAACGTTTTCAATAAGAAACTAAAAACCGGAATAATAGGATACGACAGCATCGATGAAATAATCGATTATACTAGCCAGCTTGTTGAAAAGGCAGTTGATGAGATTAGCGAAGGATATATAGCGGCTTCTCCTTTAAGCTACAGAGACTGCACATACTGCGACTTTAGGTCCTGTTGCGCTTATTCAGGCGAGTTCAGAGAAAAAAATTGAGAGAGAGTTATGCCAAATTTTACACCGGAGCAGCAAAAAGTAATAGACTATAAAGGCGGGGATCTGCTTGTATCCGCATCTGCCGGAAGCGGCAAGACGACGGTAATGGTGGCGCGCATTATACAGCTCATCAGCAGCGGTGCCAGCATAAAAAATATGCTGGTCACCACTTTTACCAATGCTGCGGCAGAAGACATCTGTAAAAAACTGTCCGATGCGATTCTTATGGCAAGGAGCAGTGCTGCTAAAAAGGAAAGAGAAAGATATTCTAAAGAACTTGAGTATCTCCCGGGGGCCGCCATTTGTACGCTTCATTCAATGTGCCAAAAACTGGTCAGGAAATATTTTTATATAACGGGTGACGACCCCGCTTTTGAAATAGTCGAGCCGGTTGACGAGGATGTCTGGGAAAAAGAGAGCATAAGAGAGGAATTAGATGATTGGATAGAAAAGGGAGATCTTACTTTTGTCCGCGTTTACAGAAAGTTTCTAAGCAAAAGAAAAGACTCCGGGCTTGTCAGCATCATTAAAGATATTTTCGGGTTTATCAGCACACTCCCGGAGCCGGAAAAGTGGCTTAATAACTGCTGCAACCTTTATGGAAGCAATGAGGCTAGAGAAGAAGCAGAAAAAGCATTGGAAAAAAGAAAGCAGGCGATAAAACGCTCCATTTTAGACCTAGAAATATGCCTAAAAGCTCTCGGCGCGCCTAAGGGGAAAGAATGCATTATGGATTTAGAAGCATTTCTCAATGACCCTGATTACAAAATGGGAACAATGACACCGGCCAGACACGGGGGTCTATTGGATGAAATAGACAAAATAAGGAAGAAAATAAAACTATTTCATGGGAATTGCTTTGAGTATGATAGCGACGCGGAAAGCAATGCAAAAGAAACAGCAGAAGTTTTAGCCGAAATAACGCTCGGGGCATATAAAAGACTCGCAAAGAAAAAGAGCGACAAGGGTGTGCTGAGTTTTTCGGACCTTGAGCAAAAAACATTGAAAATACTAAAAAGCGAAGCCGGGGATGAAATAAGGAACAGTTTAACTCACGTATTCATTGACGAATACCAGGACATTAACCCTGTGCAGAACGAAATCATAGACCTTCTTGGGCGCGGTAATCAGTTTTTTGTGGGTGATTTAAAACAGAGCATTTATGCTTTCAGAGGCTGCACGCCGCGCGCTTTTAGCGAAAAAAGAAGAGTCTTTCTTGGAGGAAGCGGCTGTGTTATAGACTTAAACCGGAATTTCAGAAGCAAGCCGGGAATACTTCAGCTTGTTAATAATGTATTCAGCCGCGTTATGACAGAAGAATTCGGTGACGTGAATTATTTGAGAGATGCTTCGTTTGATCTGGCCGGCGCAGATGTTAATGATAACTCTGTCGGCGTTGTTAGATTAATCGGCACTGATAGCAAAGAGAAAAAAAATACGGATGAAATTTACAGCGTAAAAGACAACTATGTTCTAAAAAAACCGAAGCTTTCCGAAAGGGCTTATGCAGCGGAGCAGATTGTTTGTAAGCTAAAAAGTGAAGGGTTTAAAAATGACGACATAGTATTTCTCGTAAGAAGCAGAACGAACGTAGATGAACTAAGCAACTATCTAAGTGAATGCGGCTATCCGGTAACAATCGACTGCGACAAAGATATTTCGGATAACATAGAGATATCTAACATCATTAATTACGTCAAAGTAATAGATAATTACAAAAACGACATCTCACTCATCGGTGCGATGCGCTCTCCTTTCGGTGGTTTTTCTGACGAAGAGCTCAGTAGGATTAGAGAAGTATTTCCAGACAGTAAGAACGTTTGGTTTTATGAAGCGGTGAAAAATTTTGGGGACCGGATTAAAGATATTGTCGATCCTAAAAATATAGAGCTTGCTAGTAAAATAAATGGATTTTTCGAAGAAATAAAAAGATACGGAAGGTTATCTAAAACACTCAGCGTAAGTGAACTTCTAGGAAGAATCACAAGTGAAAAGAAAGCATTCATGACGGCCCTTGTTGAAGAAAACGGGGAGGCAAAGAGCGCCTCTTTAGGCAGTTTAATGGCTTATTCTGAAAAATTCTCGGGAACGCTTTCAGAGTTTTTAGAGAATATGGAAAATTCTCCGCCAAAATCTAAGGCTGTAGCAACCGTCGGCTCGATACGCATAATGAGTATTCACTCTAGCAAAGGCCTTGAATTTCCCGCAGTAATTCTTTATGACCTTGAGCGCTCGTTCCAAACAAGAGGCTATGATAGCCGTATAACTGTAATGCCAAATGCTAGGCTTGGGCTATGCTGCGCCTCAATTGAAGACGGCGATGGCGAGAAAAAGCCGGGCGCGCTTCTGTATGTAGCAAAAGCCGAAAAAGAGAAGATTAGCTTAGAAGAAGAGCTCAGGCTACTTTATGTTGCAATGACAAGAGCAAAGAATAAGCTGATATTAATCATTAAAGAGAAAGGAGACGCAAAAAACAAAGAGGATGCAAAATCACCATCGCAGTGGCTTAGAAGCAGTTTAGACATATTTGGTGATTATCTCGGGGAAGTGACAAGCTCGGAAAGTCTGAAGAAAACAAATAAGATAAAATTCAATCAGGCGGATAAAGATTGGTGTGATGACTTTTTGGCAAAGGAAATGCCGAAAGCAATGGACATAAAGCATAGCGTTACTTCTATGCTTGCTTCATTGGTTGTGGATGATGATAGTAGCGAGGTCTTTGCAAGTGAGACCGCTCCGGAATATGACACTAAAAATGCTCTGGCTCGGGGCTCAGCCTACCATAAGGCACTAGAGCTTTATGACTATTCCCGTTCATTTGATGAGCAGATATTAAGTTTAAAAGAGCAGGTTGAAAACTCAGAGCTGATTGACGATAATAAATTAAAATCTGCTGTTTTGAATATAGCCGGGTGCGCCGGGGACAGGGCAATGCATAGGGAGCAGCCATTTATGCTCAGCGCAGCCGGGCTTAAGGGAATAGAGGATGGATTAATCATTCAGGGCGTAATAGACCTTCTTCTATTAGGAGAAAAGAACGAAATCATCGACTACAAAACAGGTGGCATAACTGACGATAGAAAGGCAAAGTATCTAAAGCAGTTGAGCCTTTATTCAGCGGCTGCAGAGAGGTTACTAGGAATAAAAATAGATGAGACAAAGATATATCTCATTGACGAAGAACGCTTTATGGAATAAAAGCATTGAGACGGACTAAACATGATATACGTTACAGGAGACACACACGGCCAAATAGATTTTGCGAAGCTGAATCACTTTGCCAAGAGTAATCCATCCTTAGGCAAGGACGATTATGTCATTATAGCTGGGGATTTCGGCGCTGTGTGGAATGAAAAGACGCTTAACAGAGATTTAAAACCTTACGAAAGGCTTCCTTTCAGCGTGCTTTTTGTCGATGGCAACCATGAGAATTTCGATCTTTTAAATTCTTTTCCTGTTGAAACGTGGCACGGTGGAAAGATTCACCGCATTCGCCCGAACATCATTCACCTCAAAAGAGGGCAGATTTTTAACATAGAAGGCAATATAATATTTGTCTTCGGAGGCGCTACAAGCATAGACAGAGCAATAAGAGTCGAGTTTATAAGCTGGTGGAAAGAGGAACTTCCAAGCGCAGCGGAAATGGAAGAGGCATATGAAAATCTTAAGCAAACAAGGTTTAAAGTGGATTACATCATTACTCATTCGTGTGACGAAAGAGCTCTTTACTATCCTCCGCTTCGCTCGGGTGGCAACATTATGCATTCTTTCCCGGAAAACAGGATGCTGTCGTACTTTGAAGAAAACGTTAAGTATAAAAAATGGTATTTCGGGCACTATCACTTAGACGGGGAACTTTCGGACAGAAAAAGAGTGCTATATAACGATATCGTTAAACTTGGGGACTGAATAAGCCGATTTAAAACAAGATTACGCTTCTTTTATGCATATAAGAATTTAAAAAATGAATATGAACAAAAGATGAGATTTACAGCAAATTCTCATTGATACAGAAAACATATAGTTGCTTTTTATTAATATCGTAATGCTATTTAGTATAATCCCTATCCAGTCTTTTCATTTTTCGAGAGTTATTACTTTTTAGATATTTATTCAAAATAGCGACAATATGTCTGCCTTGCTTGACATATGAGCTTTTAATAAGTTAAAATCCTAATGAAATTATTTTTAGACAAAGGCATTGCCCGCGCTAGTATATGCGGACGGCCGTTGTTTTTGATGTAAGGAGCATTAACGATATGATTACAAAAGATATGACTATCATGGAAGTACTTCAGGAAAAGCCTGACTGCGCACCCGTTTTTCAGCAGTTTGGAATGCACTGCCTTGGCTGTGCTATCGCACACGGCGAGACGGTTGAAGAGGCGGCTCAAGTGCATGGACATGATGTTGAAGAGCTTTTAGCAGCTTTGAACGCACTTTAAAAACATGAAGATTATAGTTGGACTAGGTAATCCGGGAACGGAATATGAAAGCACATATCACAATCTTGGATGGATTGCTATAGATGTTTTAGCAGATAAGCTTGGCATTCGTTTATCCGAAAAAAAATGTGATAGCCTAGTCGGAGTTAAGTCCAGAAACGGAGAAAAAATCGTTCTGGCAAAACCATTGACGTATATGAACTTAAGTGGGTCTGCGGTAAAACAGCTGCTTAGTTCATATAAAGCGTCACTTGATGACCTAATTGTCATATATGACGATATAGACATTTTAGTCGGCGAATATAGATTTAGAGAGAAAGGCAGTGCCGGCACCCATAACGGGATGCGCGACATTATTGCTAAACTCGGCGATGAGAACTTTAAGCGCGTTCGGATAGGTACTGGTCCCGTTCCGGAGGATTTGCCGCTGGTCGCGTATGTTCTTCAAAATATCTCTGACGAAAACAGACAGCTGCTCGGCCCCGCTGTTAAAGCGGCCGCAGAAAAAATAACAACACTGCTTGACTGATTACTACTCAAACGGAGAACTTCTTGGTAGAACCCAAAGGCAAAGCAAAAGAATTTCTTGACTCAGTGCGGGATGGGAAATGCATCTCGGTTTTTGGTGCGCGCCGTTATTCGCGTTGGACCATTTTTGCCATGTCTGAAAAAGGAGTTCTAATAGAGTCTGACTATGTAAAGGCAAGAGAGGCATATAATTTTATCAAAGTGCTTACTGATGCCGCGTTTTTACCCGACGGACCTGACGCAATGAGTTTTTGGGAAGAAAGAAAGAGCGAAAAAGACTATGATAGGGCAGATGCTCTATCTAGAATCGCGACTGGAAGTGTTAAGCATGTAGTAACTTACTGCGACGCAGCAATGAGAATGTATCCTTTAAAAGAAGATATTGCTTCTGTCGTTTTAACAATTGAGGTAGGAAGCATTTCAGACCCTCTTGAAGCGACCAAAGCGCTAGCGCGTGCGGGATATCGGCGCCGCGAGCAGGTTTCAAGCCCCGGAGAGTTTTCTGTAAGAGGAGACATTTTAGATATTTATTCGTCAGCCGGAGAAGAGGAGTGCTACCGCGTTGAGTTTGAGTTCGATGAAGTAGCGCATATAAAGAAGATAGATTTAGAGTCCCAAACAGCAGAAGCAGAAGTTAGTTCAATTATGCTTCCGCCTTTAGGCGAGTGTTTTTATAGCGAAAAGGAAGGCACTGCGGCACTTGAGAAAATCTCTCTTGAAGCGCATAAGCTTTCTGACGAGGCCCGGCCGAGGTTCTCTGAGTTTTTCGCTAGCCTAGAAACTAAGGTTTCAGCTGGAAAATCTGACATTCCTTTCTTGCTTCCGTATCTAACTCGCTCTAGCTCGTTCGGAGAATTTGTCAGCGGATATGACATTTTCTACGGAGACGCAAAGCTTTGCTACGACGCAGCAGATATGTATCTAAAGGAGCACCAGTCGCGCTCGAGAGCGCTTATCGAATCTGGCGACGCTCTGACTTCTTGCAAAAGGCTTGTTACGGCAATAGGCGAGTCCATTGGAAGAAAGACTTCGCTCGGAGCATTCCATACCGGACTTGGGTCAAATAGACTGTTTAGTCCGGACTCGGTCATAGAACTAAACGACCTTCAGGTAACAGATTATTATTACGATATGAGCGTTCTATACCGCGATCTTGCTCAGTGGAACGCTACGGGCGCAACGATTTGTCTATATACCGGCAATAAGGATAACGCCAGCGAACTACTCGAAAAGCTAAACGAACAGGAAATAGGCCTATCTTCAACTATAATAATCCCCGAAAAACTGCCTGGCAGTTCAATAATGCCGGACTCAGGATTTTGTATTATAGGTTCTAGCCAACTCTTTTATAAACGTCAAGGCGTCAGCGGAAAAAAGAGAAAAGAAATAATGGTCATTCCCGAAGTGGGAGACTATGTGGTTCATCAAACGCATGGCATAGGAAAGTGTCTGTCTGTTGAAACGCTAAACCTATCGGGAGTGCAGCATGACTATGTGGTCGTAGGCTACTCTGGAGGTGATATTCTTTATCTTCCGGTAGAAAATCTAGATAGTCTATCAAAATATTCCTTTACCGGCAATGAGCCTAAACTTGGCTCACTTGGCAGCGGAGCTTTTGAAAAGGCAAAGCAGAGAGTTAAAAAATCTATCGAAGATATAGCAGTGAACTTAGCTGAGCTTTACGGAAAGCGCTCTATGGCGAAAGGCTATGTTTATGCGCCTGAGCCGGCCCTAATGCAAGAATTCATTTCGTCCTTTCCTTATGTAGATACTGAAGACCAGGCTGCTGCGACTGAAGACGCACTTAAAGACCTGTCTGAAGGCCGGGTTATGGATAGACTTCTGTGCGGAGACGTAGGCTTTGGTAAGACGGAAGTAGCGCTTAGGGTAAGCTTTAGAGTAATCTCGGAAGGTAAGCAGGTCGCTTTCCTTTGCCCGACGACAATTCTAGCGTTGCAGCACTTTAATACTGCCAAAAAGAGAATGGAGCAGTTCGGCATTAGGATTGCCATGCTTTCTAGAATGCTTAAGCCGGCCGAAGCCGACGAGATATTTGAAAAAGTTGAGCGCGGCGAAATCGATCTTGTAATCGGAACGCATAAGCTGCTATCAAAGCGAATTAAATTCAAAGATCTAGGGCTGTTAGTTCTAGACGAAGAGCAGCGCTTCGGTGTAGCTCAAAAAGAGCGATTAAAAGAGCTCAGAAACAACATAAATGTATTTGCTATGTCTGCTACGCCCATCCCGCGCACGCTTCACATGAGCCTTTCAGGGATAAGAGATATCTCCACTTTAACTACGGCGCCTTTTTCAAGACTTCCTGTCCAGACGTTTGTAAGCGAGTATTCTGATGGACTTCTGTCTGACGCTATAACAAAAGAGCACTCGCGCGGCGGACAAACGTTTATCGTATTTAATAGGGTAGCGGGAATAGAGGATTTTGCGGACAGAGTTAGAAGGCTTTGCCCGAGATTCTCTGTGGATATAATGCACGGGCGTATGAAGCCTGAAGAAGCAGAAAAAGCAATAGAGAAGTTTGCCGAAGGAAAGACTGACGTACTCGTTGCGACTACTATTATAGAAAACGGAATAGATATTCCGAGAGCCAACTGCATGATAGTCATTAATGCGGATACGTTCGGGCTGTCTCAAATGTATCAGCTTCGCGGTAGAGTTGGACGCGGCAATAGACTCGCTTCGGTATATTTCACTTATGAGTCGTCAGCTAAACTATCCGGCGTATCTATGGAAAGACTGGACGCAATTATGCAGTGCAAAGACCTTGGCAGCGGCTTTATGCTCGCAATGAGAGATCTAGAAAAACGTGGTGCGGGCAACATTCTCGGACGCGAGCAGCATGGACATATGGAAGAAATAGGTTACGAGACATATATGAAACTGCTAAAGGAAGTTATGAAAGAACTTCACGGCATAAAGAGCAACGAGCCAAAAGATGTTACTGTTTCAACCGATTACCCTGCATATATTCCGGAAGAGTACGTTCCTGACAGGGAATGGAGAATGCGCCAGTATAAATCCATCGCCTCAATTGTAAGCGAATCTGACCTTCGAGTTACGCAGCGACGTCTAACAGAAGTTTACGGCCCGCTCCCTGAGCCCGTGAAAAACCTTCTAGCCGTAGCGCTTTGTAGAAATCTTTCCGGCCAGGTGCAGGCTGACAGAGCAATCTTGAAGCGCAAAAGTGGCAAACTGGTATTCTTCAAAGCCTCCGATGTCCCTGAAAACCTCATTCAAAGAGCAGAAAAAGCCGGAGGGCTCTTTACCCTTGGCTCAGAGATTTCTGTTGAGTTTAGAAGCGGACCGCAGCTACTTAAATTTTTGTGCAATTATATTAATTAAGCAAACAAATAATTTGATTTATTTGCCTTTAACGACTATAATGTTATGGACTATCATTATGGGCGATTATCGTTTATTGCCTGTAAAAGTGAAGAGAATATGGAAAAAACAAGTATAAAAAGAATATTTGCAGCAGTACTCGCACTGATCATTTCGCTTTCGGCACTCGTCGGATGTTCGGTTTTCGAGTACGATGAGGAATCAGACTATGGGCAGGTATTAATTGAGCTAAAGCCCATGGATATTGAATATAAGGTTCCCATCTATACGGATTATTTAGATCTTAATGGCAATCCGGTTTATGCGCTTGACGAAGATCCTTCTAGCGCTAGTTTCGGCAAGGCTACCAGAGAGACAGTTAAAACCGTAAAAAGAGATCACAACGGAGATCCTATTTACGAAACAAAAAAAGATGCTTCCGGCAATCTATTATTTATAGGATACGAATATAAAGACGAAAGCGGCAATACTACTTATAGCGCAAAAGAAGTGCTTAAGTCTGATGCTAGTGCTTTAAAGATTACGACTTCAGACGAGTATTACATCAATCCCGAAACAGGTGATGAATACAAGTTTTTGGGAATAAGCAGTACAACCGGTCAGGCTTACTGGAGAAATCTCCATCAAAAGCAAGACGTTCTTGGTAGCGCTCAGGATAGAAACAATGCCGTAGTTCAAGGCGACGCTTCGGTGCCCCTTATTAAATATGATAGCGCGCGCATCTTAGAAAACTATTTTAGTTATGAGATTAACCGCCCCGTAGTTAAAACTGACATTTTCCACTATGAAGGTGATCAGTATTTCAAGCAGGACCTTATCGCTCAGTTCGACCAGACCGGAAAGACATACAGCGAAGAAGAGGGAATGAACATTGACAAGGTGTTCGACCGCATCGTTAAGAATATGTACTCCGAGTTCATTTATGTTCTTGAAGCTGAAGTTATGGTTAAAGAAGGTAAGACGGACTATGGCGTTACTGAGGAGAATAAAGTTAATCAGCAGATTTATAGCGTAATAGATAGCCGTCTCAACACAATATACGGCGAACTTGCTTCAAAGATTGGGCAGAGCGTTCCTACTATTAGCGCAAAAACTGACAGCGAGCCCACTTATCCTAAGAAGGGCGAAGAGCAGCAGGATGATGAGGCTAAAAAAGAATACAAGGTTTGGCACATAAGTCAGGAGCCCGAAAGATGTCTCAATGTGGCAGTTGAAGATACTCGCCGCTGCTCACTTGAGCGCGCAGGCCTTCGCCAGTTCGTTCATGACCTTTCTGATACGCTTGACGGCATATATGCTTTAACTAAGGAGCAAAAGCAGCTCTATAGAGATGAAGTTAATGAAATGCTCGAAGAGTCTAAGTCAGATGAGAAAATCGCTCCGCTTTACAAGAAGTTATATAAGTACGAATTCATCAGATTCCTTTATGGTTCATCTACCGAAAAGAGCATTAAGAGCTCGCTTATGGAAGATTATCTTTGCAAAGACTTAGGACTTGATGACGAAACAATAGTAAATAACTTTGCATCAATGTACAGCAAGCAGTATGTAAAATACGAAACCAAAAAAGAAGACTACTACTCAGCTTGCGCTGACGGGTCAGAAACCATCTTGTATTTTGCAGACAGCAATATTTTCTGGGTTCAGCACATTCTTCTTCCTTTCTCAACAGAGCAAGTTGAAAAACTGAACAATTACAAATTAAACAATAGCGACGAAAGTGTTATTCGTTACCGTGAATCTCTAGCTTCTTCAATGGTAGTTTATCCTCATGTGGACGGAGAAGATGATAAAGATAATCCTAAGACACTAAATGAAGCTTTCAGCGAGATATATACCAAGATGGCAGTAGCCGGAGCTAGCGAGTACGATGCGCTCAATACTTTCTATGACCTGATTTATGACTACAATACAGACCCTGGAATCTTCAATAACGAAATGGGTTATGCAGTTACTGTTAAAGGACAAGAGTTTGGCGGAGAAGAAGAGAAATACATGATCGAATTCGCCCGCGAGGCAAGAGCTTTATACGGAGCATACAAAGCAAACGAGACATTGTATGAATACAAGTCTCATTCAGCAGATTACGCTATAAGCGATTTCGAAAATAGTTTCTACAAAGGCATTATGAAAAATGCAGGCGTAGTTGGAATCGGCTCTATAAGCGCTCCCGTTATAACAGATTACGGCGTGCACATTTTAATGCTTAACTTTGTTCCGAGTGCTAAGTCTTCACGTCAGCTTAACGAGTATCTAACGGCAGCTCGCCGCGGTACGGTTAAAGAGGCAATAGCAGAAGACATACTCGAGACAATGCGCTCAAATAAACTTAACGCCTGGAAGAACGTTGTAGTAGGAAAGTACGAGACCAAAGTTGAATACGATAGCTACGGAAACGTAAACGATCCTAATGTTGCAATTGCTGTATATAAGACTAGATTTGATAGAGATTTAGCTGACTATAAGAGTGTATACTTTATAAATAAAGACGCTAGTAGCGACGAAGAAGAATCCTAAAATAGATTTTTAGCAAGCAATAGATAAAAACGCAAAAGAACGGAGACGAGATTTTCGAATGAACTGTATAGTAATATCCGATGACTGGACTCTAAGCGGTGAAGAAACAATGGCCGTAAGACTTCCTTTCGCTGCCTCCGGAGTGGGTGAAAGTGCCTTGAAAAACACTCTTCCTGCGTTTAAGCACGGCTTTGTTGAGATTGTTGGTGCGTCTAAGCAGACTGATGTATATTTCAATAACTGCTACAGCGGAACCGTTTTTAGCAGCGGCCTTGTAAAAAGTCCTGTTTCAAATGCAAAATCCGAAATCTCTCTTATAAGCAAAAGCGGAATCGAACTAAAAGGCACTGTAAAACTATTTTCAGCAAAAGAAGACGTTTTTATCTGTCCTTACGGGGTCAACGTAGTAACTGAAAAGATTGCAGGCGAATCGGCCTTCCTAAACGCCCGCATTGATATAAATAATCTCGGCGAAAAGATTAAACTCGGAGTAAACGTCCTTATCTACAGTGGTAACCGGCGCATTGCAAAGAGGATAAAGAATATTACTGCTTTTCCCGGAGAAAGAACGGTAGAAGTTCCCATAAAACTAAACTGCGCATCGCTTTACGACTTTATGGAAACGAAACAATACCGCGCCGAAGTTGCGCTTTGCAGCGAAGGAAGAGAGCTAGACAGCGCTATTACATCATTCGGAGTGGCAAAGAGAGATTCAGTCTCGTTTGCCGGTAAGATGCTCGGTGTTAAAATTAGTGAGCAGCGCGGCCTATTCGGCGAAGTAGAGAACCCTGATTTTGAAAAGAGACTGCTCTCCTCGCTTAGAGATATAGGTTACAACTCCATTAGAATGAGTGGCTTTATAAGCGAATCGATGCTTAGTGAAGCGGATGAGCTAGGTCTACGAGTTGCTGCGGATATTTTTAGCGGCTGGACGCATCCGTCTAGCGGAAACAGTTATCTATCATTTAGAAACGATTATAAATCCAGAATCGAGTATGCTGTAAGAAAACTGAGAAGTCACCCTAGCGTTGTAATGTATATTATAGGTGATGGAATCGAAGAGTCCTACGGGCGAAGCGGAGCAGAGCTAACTGATGAAATTTTGCGTGCGGTGCGCTCATGTGATCCATCTAGGCCAATTACAGCAGTTCTAAAAGAACTTGTTCCTACGCTTGATGAGATTAATGAGTGCGGAGACAAGATTGCAGTTAGAATCCCTGCCGAAAAGAGTCGACTTAGTTCACTATCGCGCCAGCGCTCGGTTTTAGAAAAAATGACTCGGACCTTTAGGTCGAAGTTAGATGTAACGGGAGTTAGGCTCCCGGACGGCTGGCAGATAGCAAGAAGCGACGAGCTCACCGTTGCGTTCGACGTTCCGGATAATTATTATGCTGATGCAGTAATCGGAATGATGAAGAGCGATAACATATGCGGAGTATTTGCAGAAAATGCTATCGGCGTTTCGGGAGATCTAGACCTAACGTGCATGCCAAGCGGAAGCGGCTATTATAAATCTGTTTTCTCCTCGGCCGGTCAGCCGGTAATACTATCTAGTAATGACGTCAGCGATGCTCCTTTAAATAGCTACTACCCGGTTTGGGACTACGAAGAGGGACAGAGCATTAGCGTAAAAGTCATGAGCTCGGGAGAAGTTGCTTCGCTTAGTCTAAACGGACGGACAATCGGAAGAAAGGTAACCGGAAAGATTAATAGATATTCTGCTGATTTTAAAGTGGAGTATGCAGCGGGCGAACTTGAGGCAGTCAACTACTCAAACGGAGCTGAGGCTGGTAGGTCAGTTATCTTTACAACAGGTCGTCCGCGCCAGATAAAACTGCTTACCGGAGCAAAAACGGTAAAAATAAAGGAATGCGGAACCTGCTTTGTGGATATTTGGATTCTTGACTCAAATGGCAATCCTTCAATGCAGGGCGAAAACGAATTGAATGTCGAGGTTGTCGGAAGCGGAGAGCTTCTGCTGGCCGGAAACGGAAAAGAGATTTTCAGCGACTTCTATTCGGTTAGAACATTTAAAGGTCATGCTCTTTTAGCAGTCAAAGTGACCTCGACCGGAACGATTTCGGTAAGGGCATTTGGAAAAGGACTACTATCAGACAAAATAACCATAAACGTAAAATAAAGGAATTGAATAACGAATAATTTCACTTAGCGTATTTTTATGCTTTCTTTACTGAGATTATTCGCCGGAGAATAATAAATAATGAAAAAAACATTAACAAAAGTCACTTCTTTGCTACTTGCCTTCATATTGACAATGTCAATTTGTTTTGCGCTTGTTTCTTGTGCGGGAGCGAGCAAAGGTGGTGACGAAGCGCTTATAGATCAAAACAACCCTTCAAGGTACGCCGTATACTCAAATGGCGGAACCACGGTTGTTTATGACGGAAAAGTATATTTCATTAACGGAATTCCCGATTATACAGATGATAGCGGTGATACCAACGTTGAGGGCGAGGTCGTAAAGGGCGCTCTATACTCAGCAGATATAATGAGTTACCGCCATAACAGCGACTGGTATAGGGACAGCGCTTCCGAGGGTGAAGCTAACGTAATTAAAGGTGAAGCTTCAGATACTCACATTCCTTTCGACAACAACTCGGAGGGAATAGAATATGTTTCAGATTTTGATTACGAGCTTTGGGATTATAAGACACTCGGTAATTATACGATTGGTAGTGAATTAGAACCCGCTCGCGTAATTAAAGACGGAAAAGAAGTTCAAAACTTTATTCCTACAAACGCAACCTCAATCTACCACATTAAAACGACTAAGGTTGTTGGAAAGAAAATAGGTACAGCTGAATATAATCCGGGTCTATGGATCTTCGACGGTAGAATATATTTTGCTACACCGAGTAACCAAAAGAATGCAAACGGAGAGTACGAGTACAACAAAGCTGAGTTTTATTGCTATACAATAGAAACAGGAACACTTTCGCTTCTCTACACTACCGAAGAGGCAGACGCTAGCATTCCTTATTCATTCTATAAACAAAACGGCTATGTATATCTTCTTACTTTCGAAAAGAGATTCGCTGACGCGGATGATGAAGATAGCAACATAAAGACCGGTTATATCCTTTCCACAAAAATAGAGAAGGGAAAAGCAATAAAGACCGAAACAATCGCAGAAGGTGTTGACAGCGTTTATTTCCCTACAGAAAAAACGTACGATCCTTCAAAAGAGTTTGTTAACGGAGAGTGGAGAAAAACCCCGCGCGCTACAGACTTTGCTTATTATGTAAAGAAAGTACAAAAAGGCAAAAACGAATCGAGCATTAAGGGTGAAAACACATATACTCTCGGAATGGTGGCTCCTTCTGGAGCGGTTTCCGCAGTTATAGTTAACGGACTAAATAGAGAGCCTTCTGTTAAGGGCGTAGCGGATAATAAACTATTCTTTAAGATTACTTCTTTAGCAGGCAAGAGCATGCTCGAGGTAACAAACCTTAAAGCTCAGTACAGGCAGATGCTTAATGATTTCGGCGAAGAGTATATTACGCTTCCGGAAGACTTAAAAGATATGTATGCTACTCCAAAAATTATTATTGAGGATTTAGGCGTATATACAGATATCATCTTAATGGAAGATGACGAATCATATAAGTCTTCAGAGAGTGCAACCATCGCTGTTATTGCATATAGCGGAAACGATGTATATAGAGTAAGCGCAGAAGAAGGCGAAAAGAAGATTTGGGGAGGCTCTGCATTCGAAGTTAAAGCATATCACAACGGAATGGTTTATGGCGTTTCGCAAAACTTCCTTGCGTGCATCTCTGCATTTAGAGGCATCGAAGCAAACACTGTTTCAATGCTAAACATTGGTCTAACCGGTACGTTCTCTTACTCGGATGACGATATCGAAATGGATTTCTTCCCGGTTACTTACGAAACAGAATATGCTGGAAACTCTCATTATAAGAGCACTGAGGTATATCTATCTTTCTTCTCGAATTTCTCAGAGAGCGCAAAGAACTATATGATAATAAAGAAGATTGATGGCGTTGTAAGTCCGCTTTCAGCTAGCCCGTGTCTTAATATTGGTAATGTAGTTATTTACGAGCGTGCTAACATAGTTTGTTATGATACACACTGCATCAATTTCATGCATGACCATTCTAACTGGGATGATCTCGATACCCTAACAGAAGACGAGAAAGAACAGCAAAAGATAGATAATATTTAAGCGGATTTTTTCGCTTGACAAAAGTCATATCACTAAATTATATTTAACAAGCATTTGTTCAAATTCTTTTAAGGCTGCCCCGCCGATAAAAGAGTTGAACGTTAATAATGAAGATACGTAGCGTGAAATGCGTGTTTTCAATAGAGAGGATAAAATGGAAGAGAAAAAAGAAGTTGCAACTGTCAAAGCTAATAGAGCAGGCAGAACAACGATGGCAACTAAGGATATATCTAAAAAAGGTACTCCAGAGTATGTCGACAGAAAATGGTATCTTGTAGACGCCGACGGACAGGTTCTCGGACGTCTTGCAAGTCAAGTGGCAGCTGTTCTTCGCGGAAAGAACAAACCTCAGTTCACACCCAATGTAGATTGCGGAGATTACGTTATAGTAATCAATACGAACAAGGTAGTTCTTACGGGGAATAAGCTTGAGAATAAGTATCACAGAACTCATTCTGGTTATATGGGCGGTCTAAAGGAAGTTCAGTACAAAAAGTATATGGCAGAGTCTTCTGATGACGCAGTTTACCAGGCAGTTAAGGGAATGCTTCCCAAAAATGCTCTCGGTCGCCAGATGCTGAAGAAACTTCGTGTTTACAAAGATGACAAGTATGGACATGAGGCACAAAAGCCCGAGGTCCTTACGCTGGCTAAATAAGGAGAATTAATATGGCAACCAAGAATACAAAGAAAAAGATCCAATTTTGGGGAACAGGAAGACGCAAGAACGCTATCGCACGCGTACGCATTATGCAAGGCGCAGGCACAATTCAAATTAATAAGCGTTCACTTGATGAGTACTTCGGACTGGACACACTCAAGTATATTGTTAATCAGCCACTTGTTTTGACAGAACTCGTTGGCAAACTGGATATTTATGTAAGTGTTAAAGGTGGTGGATTCACAGGTCAGGCTGGAGCAATACGCCACGGAATAGCACGCGCACTTGTTGAACTTGATGCAGGACTTCGCCCGGCTCTTAAGAAAGAAGGATTTTTAACAAGAGATCCTAGAATGAAAGAGCGTAAAAAGTATGGTCTTAAGAAGGCACGTAAGGCGCCGCAGTTCTCTAAGAGATAATAACAAGTTTAATTTTTACAAATTATGGAAAAAAAATAA
>JAGCYK010000064.1 GCA_017960845.1 Clostridia bacterium
ATAGAGCGTTGGTCTACGGAACCAAAGGTTAGGGGTTCGAGTCCCTTACGGCGCGCCAGCAGAGTGTAATCCGGATTATTTACTTAATACAAGTGAATGGTTCGGATTTACCATATATAATGATTTAAAAGTAAAAAGGGCCACTAAAGAAACTAAGATTTCTTAATGGCCCCTTTTCAGTATATAATGCGCTAATTAGTTGTTAAATAGATTGCCGATATTCCCTTTTAAACGAACGGGTTTCTTATGCGAACTAGGTAACTTTATAATAAAATAACCCGTTTTCTCTAATAAAAAATGTTTATTTTCTATTGAAGGGATAATACGAAGCCGTGTATTTTCCCTCTTTTGACATTTTTAGGTAGCACCTGTCAAGCACGCTAAATACCTGAGCATCAATTAGAGGCGTAACCTCGCTAATAATCTTCTTGTCAATTTCTTTATAATAAGCTTCAGCTATAGCACAACTGATTGCGGCAGTCGTATCGCAGTCTCCGCCTATAGAAATTGTAGTGCGAAGGCAATCCTCAAAATTTTTGGAAATTAAAAAGCAATAAATTGCTTGTGGAACTGAACCTTCGCAGGTTTCATCAAAGCCATAACTGTCCCTTAAAAGAGCATAATTAAAATCTAGGTTATAGTGTTTAGAAACATACTCTTTTATAAACTCTTTGCTCTTTCCTAGACGGGCATAATATATGCAAAGCGCAACAACCTCCCCGCCTTTAAGCCCATACGGATGATTGTGCGTAACGGCCGTTACTTTTTTAGCGAGCTTTGCTGCTTCGTCTGCGCTATTTGCAAACCAGCCAGCTCCAGAAACGCGCATAGCAGCACCATTTCCAAAACTGTAAATCGGCGCGGTATTATCGCTTAAAACCCAAAACAGGAATCTTCTGCCATATCCAGCGTCCGGGTACATTTTTCCCCATTTTTTTAGAGAATCAATAATGCCGCTCTCTTCTGCTCCCTCTAAAAGCGCCTCATCTACCGCACACGTCATAATGGAGTCATCAGTCATACTTGACCTTCGCCCAATTAAATCGAATTTTTTTGAACGGATATTATTAAACTCAAATCTTGACCCAACAATATCCCCTATAATTGCTCCAAGCATATTTCTATTCCTTTATTAGTAATATAGATATCCTTTATTGTTTTTTAAGTGTCCAACCATTATCTCCATGATAAATCATCTGTTTAGTCATTCCGCCGTCAACACATATGTTTTCTCCGGTTACAAACCCAGCTTTTTCAGAGCATAAAAACATTACGACGCTTACTATATCTTCGCATTTTCCAACTCTTTGTACAGGCTGCTGAATATGATCTTCAATAGATAGTTTCGTATCTTTTGTTATAATCCAGCCCGGAGAAACTGAATTAACTCTAGCGATTCCAGCCAGGCTTATAGCAAGAGCATGCGTAAGTGCTGACAGCCCACCTTTTGCCGCTGCGTAGCTTTCAGTTTGAGGCTGACTCATCCTATCCCTAGAAGAAGATATGTTTACAATAGCCGCACCAGGCGAAAAATATTTTGCGAACTTTTTAGCAAGAAAGAATGGCGCTGTCACTCCTACTTTCATGGCATATTCGAAGTCATCATAACTGCACTCATCAAGCCCCTTCATCAAAGGCGGGGCATTATTAATAAGGTAATCTACTTTGCAATGCCCATTAGTCAAAACATGGTCAATAAAACTATGTAGGGTATATTCATCTGCTATATCTCCAACAAAATGATTGCCTGGGGTCTTATCTATAACAAAGACTAATGCACCGCATCTTTTAAACTCGTCAGCAATGGCCTTTCCTATGCCACTTGCTCCGCCGGTTATAACCGCGACCTTGCCTTCGAACTCACTGTCACTCATTATTCTCATCCCCCTCGACTAATTATTGCCTACCATTATACTTCTCCCTAGGCTATTATCAATATAATGGAGAGCGGCCAAACTTTCAAGACCCTTCTTTCTTCTCATGAAATATCATGACTTTGACCGCCCCATTTTTGTCGCCTTTTATTTCTTTTCCATTTTTTTTATAGCAAAGGCCAATCTCTCAAGCGCTTTAGACAGAACAGAGCGTGGACAAGCTATATTCACTCTTTCAAAGCCACTGCCACCACTGCCGAACACATATCCATCATCCAGCCAAAGCTGTGCATCGGTTTTTATAAAATTAGACAGTTCTTTGTCGCTTAAACCAAGATTGCGGCAATCAAGCCATATTAAATATGTTCCTTCGGGTTCAATTAATTTTATCTTAGGGATGTTTTCTTTTAAATATTTTCTTAAATAAGCAAGGTTTCCTACAAGATAGTCTTTTAGTTGCAAAAACCATTCTTCTCCTAAACTGTAAGCCACCTGACAAGCAGTGATTCCCATTATGTTGCTTTGACTATATCCATGCACGGCAAGTTGTCTTTTATATCTATTTCTAATCCCATCATCTTGAATATATATATTTGCATTATGTAGTCCTGCTAGATTAAAAGTTTTTGTTGGAGCAGTGCAAATAGCACAGCTCCCCTGAAATTCTTCTCCAAGCGTAGCATAAGCGGTATGTTTAAACCCCGGATAAGTGAAATCTGCATGAATTTCATCTGAAATAACAAATACACCATTAGACAAACAAATCCTCGCTAGCCTCTGAAGTTCACCTCTACTCCACACTCTACCTACGGGATTATGTGGATTGCAAAGAACAAAAAGTTTTACATTATTCTCAACAATCTTTTTCTCAAAATCTAAAAAATCTATGAAGTATTTTCCATCCATTTCAACTAACTCATTAACCACTAGCTTTCTATGGTTTAAACGAATACTTTCTTCAAACGGGTAATAGACTGGCTGATTAATTATAACGGCATCCCCTTCCTTTGTGAGAATTTGTATCAGCGTGCAAATTGCGTATACCACACTGCTAGAAAGAACCAATTTGCTCGTATCCATTTCCCAGCCATGTCTTCGTTTAAACCAGCTAGCGATAGCATTAAAATATTCTTCTTTAGGCTCAGAATAACCAAATATGCCGTGCTCAGCTTTTTTAATCAGTGCTTCAGTTACTTCACGGGGAACTTTAAAATCCATATCTGCAACCCATAAAGGTAGAAGCTTTTCGCTTTTACCTCTCTCTTTAAAGAAGTCATATTTCAGACTATTTGTGTTTTTACGATTTACGATTTCATCAAAGTCATATTTCATTTTCGATTGCCTGCCTTAAATCTTCTATTAAATCTTCCACATTTTCAAGTCCTACTGAGATGCGTAAAAACCTATCGTTTATGCCTCGAAGTTCTCTTTCCTTTTCGGGTAGGTCCGCATGAGTCTGCGCCATCGGATATGTCACTAAACTATCCACTCCTCCAAGACTTTCTGCATATTGGAACAAACGCACGCCTTCTAGCAGTTTTCTTGCCAGCCTTGCGCTACTCAGTTCAAAAGAAATCATCCCTCCAAAACCTCTTGACTGTCTAAGTGTTATTGGATAGTCTTTGCGATCAGAAAAACCTATATAATTAACCTTGGTTACAAATGGCTGATCACGTAGCCAATAAGCAATCTTTTTTGCATTTTCACATATCCTATCCATTCTAATGGGAAGTGTTTTTATTCCGCGCTCTACCAAAAATGAATCAAACGGGGATAAACAAGCACCAATTGTTTTAGAATAGTACGCTATTTTTTCTGCTATAGATGGGTCTTTAACGACCGCAAAACCGGCTAAGACATCGTTGTGCCCTGATAGATATTTTGTTCCACTGTGAATCACTATATCTGCGCCGTGGGATAATGGGTTTTGCAAATATGGCGATAGAAATGTATTGTCCACAATAAGTAGTAAATTATTTTTCTTTGCAATAGAGGCCACTTCGGCTATATCTGTCACTAAAAGTAAAGGATTGCTCGGAGTTTCCAAATATATGGCTTTTGTATTAGCATTTATAAGTTTTTCAATATTATCAGTGTTAAAAGTATCAACGAAATCAAATGATAGCCCTTCTAATTGTGCATTTACATTCCGAAACAGTCTCAAACTTCCGCCATACAAATCATTAGACGCTATAATATGCGACCCTACGGAAAATAGTTTCATAACAGTACTAAGTGCTGCCATACCGCTTGAAAAGGCAAAAGCCTCACTTCCGTATTCAATTGCAGCAACAGTATTTTCTAGATGCTTTCTAGTCGGATTAGATAGCCTCGAATAGCTATATGTCGATATAGAAGTGCTACTATGCACAAAAGTAGCAGATAGATATACCGGCTCGGTGATTGAGCCCCATTCGTCTTTTAAGTTTTGGTCAGCGTGTAAACAAAGTGTTTCTATTTTCATTTAAGTCCTCAATTTGCTAGATTGTTTTAACGAAACGCCGCATGTAGTTTTTATCTAGTAGCGGCGTTTCATTTGAATATTGTCCGCATTTAATAATTATTTTGCTCTATCTACTGTTATTTCTCTTGCTACAATTCCGGATTCTTCTCTATCAAAATATGTCTGAATTACCTTATATACGCCCGCTTTGTATCTTGCATAATTATCTGAAGCATATACATAATCTGCTGCTGCGGAATCACTTATCGTGAGCATCTCTTCGTAGTAAGCGGTAATGGGCGCAGGTTCAACCCCATTATCTGCTTTAGCATCTTTGTTGTAAGCAAGAAGATAAGGAACCTGCAATTTATTTACCCGAACCTCTTCTCCGTTAGCGGCATAAGAAATATATTGGTAAGCCTGTGAGGAATTTTTATCGTAAAGCGTTTCAATATTTGGAAGATATGTTTCGACCAAATCCGTATAAAGTTTCACGAATGGATTTGCAGAATCGCGAATGTGAGCATCCTTTTCATAACCCCAGTTTGCGTTAGCATAGCCAGAATCCAGTTTTGTATCGAAATTGTATATTATTAGATTATTTGCTACGGCATAATCATTTATTGTTGCGATAACCGCCTGAGTATTCGGGCACCATGATCCGCCGAAAAGAATAAGTGCATTCCCTTCTTCTTCTAAAAGCCATATAAGTTGACGATAAGTAATTGTATGGATATTTATCTGATCGTCCTTTTCAAAAATTGTCTTTCCACTCTTTTTATTGTAGAATTCACGGATATAATCTGCGTTAGAATAAGTAGAGAGCTGTATTTTTTCTTTTGTTATGTAATCAAACACACCCTTGATTCGCTGGGAAAATGCTTCTGTATCATAAGTCTTAACTCTATTAACGCTGTAATATATTCCGCCTTCATCTCTATCTACCATTTCCTCAAATCCGTATACTATAGGATATGTTTTTCCCTGTTCTCCGTCCTCTGTATGAATTCCGGTCTGGTTATGCCAAGCAACAAGATCCTCGCTTCTTGTTGGCACATTTCTCACTGTATTATCTTTATTGTAAAGAAATAGAAAAGGAACCTGAACCTTAGCTACATTTACCACTTCTCCGCTAGCATTTGTGTAGTTTGCCGAGCTCTTGCTTCCGTTAGAATATTCAACCCAATCAGTTAAATTCGTTAAGTACCTACTTACAAGTTCTCCGTAAAGATAATTGAATTGAACCCCGGCATTTTTGCTGCTGGCATTATTAGTCTCACGAACGTGCGATGAAGAGTTCGTTCCATCTAGGCGGAAATCGAAATTATATATCGTATGTATGTCGTTTTCGAGAGCGTATTTGTTGATAAGTTCCGCTTCAGCGCGTGTATTGTGGCACCATGACCCTCCAAGTAAAATGAGATAGCTTCCTTCTGACTCTAATAGACCGACTAGACGCTCATAAGTTAAGCTTTCAAACACAACTTCTTTTGTTTCTTTTTCAAAAACATCTATTCCATATGAAGCTGAGCTGTGTCTATCGTTATAATCATCAAAGAAATATTCTTTTTCAAATACATATTCATAAGAGGACAAATCGTACGGCACCTCAAGCGGTAATAGTTCTGTTTCGCATGCCGCTAAAATACTTGTGCCTAAAAGTAATAGTATTGCAATCGAAATGATTGCTGTTTTCTTTATATTTTTCATGTTAGTAATTCTCCTTATTATTAATTGTTTTGTTTGTTTTTAATTTATAGATTTAGAAGAAAAACCAACATCGTCCATTTCTAAAATTATGCCTCAAAGCCTTTATTATTAAAGAAATGCCTTATGAGGTCTATGATGACCCCTACTCATTCAATATTGAAGACAATTCGAATAAATTCCCTATTTATATGATTCATGGATCTGTTACAAACACAAAAGAAGCGATTGATACGGTAACACAAAAGATTAGGGGATTATCTTATGAACAAGAAGTTGTTTTGAAGAATTTGTTTGAAAATAATCCCTTTATTTTTATCGGTTTTTCTGGTGCTGATTTCGATTTTAAAGATTACTATATTCCCATCAATTACTCAAAAAAAGGAATAACTTGGGTGACATGGGATATTTCAAACAGGATAAAATTATTTGAGAAAAACATCCCAAATTTTAGAATAAAAAGTATAAAAGGAGCAACTCTTTATTCTTTTTATGAAGAAATTGGATGGAAAGAATATTGCGGCAG
>JAGCYK010000065.1 GCA_017960845.1 Clostridia bacterium
AAGCAAAAATGGTTACAAGGTTCTAGCTACTAGGCAGATGGAAGAAAGGCCTGCTTTATCACATTATATAGATATTTAAGGTATACAAATATACTATATGTTGTAGTGTGAGAAAAAAAACATTTCTTCATTTTGTGCCTTTTTCTTGACTTTGCATCTTTTTATGTGGTAGATTTTCATTGTTGGTTGTTTGATTTTTAATTGGCAAAGGCTATTATTGGTTTTTAGTAGTTTGCTCGACGCTTTCGCTTCGGCTGAGGCTAGAGAAAAAAGCTAAAACGAGATAGTTTTTGTCAGTAGGTTTTTTGTTTTTTCATTTGCTTTAAAGGGGTTTTTCATTGAAGGAGCTGGAGCAAAAAATACTAGAAAAAGGGGTTGTTCTTCCCGGAGATGTCCTAAAAGTTGGGGCATTCCTTAATCAGCTAATAGATACGGATTTGCTGAAAAAAATGGCAGAAGAAACCGCAAATCTTTTTTCGAATCAAAAAATAACTAAAGTTTTAACTATAGAGTCTTCCGGACTTCCGTTTGCCACAGCAGTCGCTATGCGTCTTTCGGTGCCAATGATATATGCAAAAAAAAGTGCCTCGAGCAATATGACAAGTGATGTATATTACGCCGAGGTTTTTTCATATACCCACGGAAAGCTATTTAAGATACGAATAGGCAAGGAATATATCTCAAGTGATGACATAGTTTTAATAACGGATGATTTCCTTGCGAGCGGCAATGCTTTAAAAGGGCTAATCTCTTTAGTTGAGGCAGCAGGAGCAAAAGTAGCCGGGATAGCAATTGAAATAGAGAAACAATATCAAGGCGGCGGAGACGAACTTCGTGCTAATGGCTTTAAAGTCGAATCGCTTGCTAAAATTGCATCCATGCAGGAAGGTCGAATAGTTTTTTGTGATTAATTAGTTTATTTTCTCACCCTTTTAGGCGGGATTATAATAAAAATGATAAATTATTAATGTGCCTTATTTAGTAAGGCAAAGGAGACAAAAATGAAAAAGTTAATGGCATTGCTTTTATCTGCAGTTATGCTGACTTCGCTAGTTATTGGCTTTGCGTCATGCGATTTGTTTGGCGGACCCCCAGTAGTTGGTCTTATATGCTTGCATGGTGAAAGCTCAACTTACGATAAAAACTTTATCGATGCGTTTGAAGCAGCTTGTAAAGCAAAGGGACTTTCAAAGTCTCAATATAGAATTGTTGTAGATGTTCCTGAAAGCAATAAGTGCTATGAAGAGGCCGCTAACCTTGCAGATATGGGGTGCAAAGCTATTTTTGCAGATTCTTTCGGTCACGAGCAGCATATGATTAAGGCAGCAAACGAATTCAAAGACGTTCATTTCTTCCATGCTACCGGAACACAAGCTAAAGTTAAAAAATTGAATAATTATCACAATGCTTTTGCTTCAATCTACGAAGGAAGATATCTAGCTGGATATGCAGCTGGCCTTACTCTTAATACAATGAAAAACAAAGCAGTGAATAATGTATTTAAAGTAGGATATGTAGGTGCCTGGACCTATGCAGAGGTTATGTCCGGTTATACATCTTGGTTCCTTGGATTAAAAGCAGCTCTTGATAACGGCTACAGCGCTACAATGGAAGTTCAGTTTACTGGTTCTTGGTATGACGAGCAGGGAGAAAAAACTGCAGCAGAAAACTTGATTACTCGTGGAGCAGTGCTTGTTTCTCAGCATGCTGACTCAATGGGCGCACCCACTGCATGCGACAATAAGGGTGTTCCTAATGTTTCGTACAATGGCTCAACAGGCAAAAATACACTTGTAGCTTACTCAAAGATAAACTGGGAACCTTACTTTAAGAAGATGATAGATAACGCTCTTAACGGAACGGAAGTTCCTACCGATTACTGTGGTTCATTCACTGATGATTCTGTTCAGTATGAGATCGGACCCAAAGCTCCTAGCGGTGCAGCTGCTACTTTAGAGAGAATCGAAAACGAGCTTAAAGCTGGAACGCGCAAGGTATTCGACACTTCAAAATTTACGGTAAATGGCAATCGTGTCACTTCTTATGAAGCAGACATTAATGGAGACTATGAACCTGATACAGGCATCAATGTTATAAAGACTGCAAACGGTGTATCATATTTCGACGAATCAAATGCAAGCGAGTTCCGCTCCGCTCCGTATTTTGATCTTGAAATCGATGGCATTACACTTCTTAACCGTGTATATGAATCCGATGAAAATGGTAATCCTATTATAATTACGTAATAAATTATTATCTATGTCCGGGCCGGACAATCAAATCCGGTCCGGACTTTCTTCTTTTTTTTTAAAACTAGGAGGTAACTCTTTTTTGAGTGATGTTGCCATAGAAATTGTGGGCATATCCAAATATTTTGGAAAGGTTGCCGCAAACAAAAACATTAATCTAAAAGTTAATAAAGGCGAGATACTTGCTCTTCTTGGAGAAAACGGCTCTGGCAAGACAACCCTAATGAATATTTTGTCCGGAATCTATTTCCCCGATGAAGGCAAAATTTTTATTGACGGGCGAGAAGTTAGGATTAATTCGCCTAAAGACGCATATAAATATAATATCGGAATGATCCATCAGCATTTTAAGCTTGTGGATGTTTTTACTGCAGGCGAGAATATTGTCCTTGGCAATAAAAAAGGCGTGCTGGTAAATCAAAAAGAAATAAATGATACGGTAATGGAAATAGCGTCAAAGTACGGCTTTGAGCTAAATCCCAGAAAAAGAATTCACGAAATGTCCGTCTCCGAAAAGCAGACTGTTGAAATAATAAAGGTGTTATACAGGGGTGCGGACATATTGATTCTGGACGAGCCTACCGCCGTGTTAACGCCGCAGGAAACGCAGAAATTGTTTGCCGTACTCCG
>JAGCYK010000066.1 GCA_017960845.1 Clostridia bacterium
AAACAAAATCTAATTATGAAAAAGAATTATTTAATCTTTCAATAAATGATTTAAATAAATATGGTTATATATCCGAAGAAACAGATAACTACTATTCCATAAATGATGCAAGAGGTAATAATAAACCCCAATTTTTATATGAAGAAAAGATTGAGTTTCCAATAACATATAATTTTGGAGATATAGTAACTTATGAAAGTAATATAAACGAATACTATATTGTTGGTGCTAGACCAAATATCACAAGCGAAAGTACTTTAGATGATTACACTTACCTATGTTACTCAATAAATAATCCTATCTGTAATGATGAAGACTTGTTTTCAGCGCATGAACATTTATTTGCATGCCAAATGAATAAGGTTGATATTAATAGACTACCTAAAAAAGTTAAAGTTAATATTACAAATGCAATTAAAGTTCTTAAGAATAATGACTTATTCAAATCAATATTTAAGAATATGAAAAAACAGATATGAAACATCTAAGTCTATAGCAATCACAGGTGCGAGGCAAGTTGTTTTCTAAAAATCCATTGGTTATAAATAGGAAGGGAATTCACTTTCAATTAGCGTTATTGTGTTATCTTTACTCGCCTCTTCAATGAGTCCTTGTGTGAAACCTGAGGCCCCAAAAATGATATATCTAACATCATTTGCATTTGTCAGTTTTTGCATTGCATCTTTTTTCTTTTGCAGTTCATGAAGAACTGAAAGCCCTTTGGGAGAAGAGGAGTATTTGCATTCGCCAAGAATAATGGCATTGCTTTTTTCACCTATGACAACGATGTCTATTTCTCCAATTTTACCTCCCCAGTATCGGCCGACGCGTTCGAATCGGAAGTCCCAAATTCCCTTAGAGGATAAATCCCACATCTTTTCTCTGCAAATCTCTTCGTAGACGAAGGAAAGATAGTTTTGAACGAATCCTTTTTTTATTTGCTCTAGAACATATTCTTTTTCGCCCCTTTCAAGAAAAGACCTAAATGGGTATACGAACTTAAACCAAAAAGTAATGAAGCGATCTGTAATTCTATAAAGTCCGCTTTTGCTTTTTTCGGGATATTTCTCAGTTATAGGAACGTCTCTTTCAATTAAATTAAGATCCATTAAAACCTTAAGATACTTTGTTAGTCCTGTTTGTTTTAATTCTAGATTAGCAGCAATATCTGAGAGTTTGTGATTACCCATAGATATAGCCTTGATTAAGGAAAAATAACTTCCTATTTCAGTGACTTCTTTTTGCAATAAGAAATAGGGCTCTTCAAATAAAAAGCTGTGCTCATTCAATATATTGTCTTCAATTGCTTTGTAAAAATCTTCTTTAACATAACCTTGAAACATTTCAATATATTTTGGCACTCCGCCTGTTACAGCATAAAAGGGGAGTAGATTATCATCAGGCTTTGTATCGTAAAACTCGTGATAATACTTGTAAGGGATAGGCTTAAGATTAATTTGAGCTGTCCTTCTTCCGTATAATGGGCTGCTGTAATCAAGCGTTTGAGATTTCATAAGAGAAACTAGTGAACCGCATATAATCAGCATGATATTTGCGTCTTTAAGAATTGTATCCCAAATTTTTTGTAAAATGGAAGGGAATGCTGAATTTGAGATTCCTAAATATTGAAACTCATCAATTGCTATTACTTTCTTGGTTTCAGTTTTATAATCAATGAGTGCTTTAAAAACAGTTTGCCAATCAACAGTAGCGGTTTTTAAAAGTTCATTACCTGTAAAATCGGCAACTTGTGATTTAAAATAATTGAGATTCTGAGGTTCAGATTCTTCTGTGGCTAGAAAATAAATGGAATTAGAATGAGTTTTTAGGAACTCAACAATTAGCGCCGTTTTTCCAACACGCCGCCTTCCATAAAGCACTACAAAAGAGGATTCGGTAGAATTATATTGACTTTCAAGGCACGCAAGTTCGTTTTTTCTATTTACAAACTTTTGCATAACACTAATTCCTCCAGAAAAATAATCTATATAAATTATTATACTCAAAATTATTATAATTTCAAGTATAATAATTATAGAAATAATAATTGTTGGGGAAAGACGTTGTTTCTCGCAAAAAATGGACATTAATGGTGCACAACCAAAATATATCTAAAATGCATATTGACAAAGAGATCATTTTGTGAAAAATATAATTTGGTGGAAGAAGGATAATTTTTTTGATGGTTAGATAGGTAACTGTTTGAGAGTAATGTGAAATTATAGGGAACTAAAACTTACATAAGGAGGTGAAAAAAATGACGGAAGAAGCAAAAAAACGCGCTTCGCAATGCAATGCGAACTACAAGAAAAGAAATTCAGTACAGGTTGAGCTACGGCTCTACCGAACAGCACATTCAGATGTTATTGCTCGACTAGAGAGCATCCCCAGTAAGAAGCAATATATCGTGGAGCTTATCCGTAAGGATATAGCCGAAAACCCCACTCCGGTTATTTCCGCTGTGAAAGAATAGTTTGAGAGTGTCGCGAAATTATATGGAGACAAAAAAATCACTCAATAAACAAAAGAGTGATTTTCTCGTTTTATTAAAAAATATATTAAATTTTTATCTTGAGTTTTTCGGATTCTTTTTCATTCCGGCGCCTAGGAAAGATGGAAGGCAAAGAGTCGAGTATCTTAAAAGAAGATCAGTCGAAGTATTAGCCTTCGGATGATATTTCTTACCTCTCGCTAGGAGTTCTTTCATGGGGACGTCCACATCGACTCTGTAATTGACTAGGTCTATTTTAATTGTATCCCCGTTATTAACTATTGCGAGCTTTCCTCCAGCTGCAGCTTCAGGCGAAATGCATCCTACATTAAATCCTTTTTCGTTTCCGGGAAGTCTTCCATCAGTAATAATCGCTACTTTGCCGGCAAGTTCTTTTCCGTTAATTGCAGAGCAGGCCGAAGATAGTTCTCTCATACCGGGTCCGCCAATAGGCCCTTCATAGCGAATAACTATAACGCTTTCTTCCTTTATATCGCCGCTGTTAATTGCGTAAACAGCATCTTCTTCGCTGTTAAAACAAACAGCTTTTCCTTTGAACACTGAGTTCTTGCGCTCGTAGCCAGCTGTCTTTATAATCGCCCCGTCTTCAGCAAGGTTTCCCTTTAATAATGTAAAGCTTCCTCTTTTGGAAATAGGCGATTCCATTTTATGAATGACATCAGCATTTAATACCTCAACATTCTCTATGACTTTGCTAACGCGGTCAAGCATAACTGTTCGGCAGTCTACGCTGATAAGCTCGTTTGAAGCGAGCTGTGCCATAAGTGCGGTTATACCTCCAGCAGAGTGAAAATCTAACATATCCAGCTGCGAATCGGGAACAAGCTTAACGAGCAAAGGAGTTTTTGTCGCAATAGCCTGCAGGTGGTCTAAAGAAAGTTCAATATTACATTCGGCTGCAATTGCTATTAGGTCTATAACAGCAGAGGTTGCGGTATTAATCGAAGACAGAACCGTTATTGCGTTTGTAAAAGACTCTCTTGATAGAATCATTTTCGGACGAACGTCTTCTGTGAGCAGTTGAACTATTTTTTTACCGCTTTGAAAAGCAATGCGGTTTCTTTCACCGGATGAGGCGGGAGCGGTTGCGGCCTTTGGCAAAGAAAGACCGAGAGCTTCGAGTGCGCACATAAGCGAGTTGCCATGCAAAAGCCCGTTTTGCATTCCGCTTCCATTCAATGCATTATCTTCGAGTTTTTTTAAATCATCTTCGGAGCATTTGCCCGCTTTCATTGCGCAGGCCATCTCTTCAACATCTGACAGCCCCGCTTTCTTTCCCTTTACGATTGACGAATTCATCGGTCCTGAGGGAAGCACTATAAACGGAATATTCGCTCTAACCGCACCCATAGTCATTCCGGCAAGCGACTCTGCTTCACCAGAAATAAGTACAGCGCCTTCAAACATTTGGCTAACTAGAATTGCTTCAACCGAGTCAGCGGCAAGCTCTCTTGAAGGCAGGGCATATTTAGCGCCAGCTGTGCCTTTCGTAAAATCAGCAAAAAAGCCCGAGCAGGGAAGGGAGACGGGAGTTCCGCCGCCTTCTCTTATTCCGGCAGAGACAGTTTTTTCTAATTCAAGTAACGCTCTTCCCCCGGCCAGTTCAACGCTAGAAGTAATAACAGCGACTAAAGGCTTTGACAAAGCTTCGTCATCTAAACCAATGTTTTTTAAAATGGCTCTTTGTGGAGATTTTTCCGTTGCCTGTGCAAGCATTTTACCCATAAAAAAGGTCCTCTAAAACGATAAATTTTTAAAAATTATATATTACGAAATTATTGTAAGTCAATATGGATTACTCTATTGTCAGAATATCAGAAAAACCTGTTACTTCGAAGATTTCCATTATTGTTTCATTTACGCCCGTGATCTTCATTTCTCCGCATGCGTTCATTGTTTTTTGCG
>JAGCYK010000067.1 GCA_017960845.1 Clostridia bacterium
CTCACGCAGCTGAAGACGTAGGTCTAGCAAACACAAACGCGCTCGTAGTATCTGTCAGTGCGTGCTCAGCTTACGAGAAGATGGGCGCGCCGGAAGGACTTATTCCTCTAACGGAGGCAATTATTTGCGTTGCTACATCTCCTAAATCCAATTCTGTTGTTGTAGCTAGAGACGCGGCAATTGACGCAGTACGAAAGAGCGGAGACAGTGAAGTTCCGCACAATTTAAGAAACTATAACGAGCATTATCCGAACTGGAACGGCAAAAGCTACGTATATCCGCATAATTACGGGGGTTACTGCGAGCAGCAATATCTGCCGGATAAACTCGTCGGCTCTGTTTTTTATACCCCAAAGGGCGAAGGGGATGAAAAAAACATAGCTGAGCAAATGAAAAGAATCAAAGAAATAATCGCTAAACAAAAAAAGAAATAATTCAAAAAAAGTTTGAATATGGATAGACAAAAAAGAATAAGAAATTTTTGCATTATTGCTCATATAGACCACGGAAAAAGCACGCTTGCCGATAGGCTTATAGAGATGACCGAGACGGTTTCGGATAGAGAGCTTCAAGAGCAGCTTCTAGACTCTATGGATCTTGAAAGGGAACGTGGAATAACCATTAAGCTGACTCCGGTAAAGATGTATTATAACAAAGGCGGGGTCGAGTATGAGCTTAATCTTATAGACACACCCGGTCATGTTGACTTTACTTACGAAGTTTCGCGCAGTTTGAAAGCTTGCGACGGGGCTATTTTAGTAGTTGATGCAACTCAAGGTGTTGAGGCTCAAACGCTTGCTAATGTATATCTAGCTATAGAAAACGACTTAGAGATTATTCCGGTTATTAATAAAATAGACCTTCCTTCAGCTCGCCCTGAGGACGTGAAAAAAGAAATAGAGGATGTTATTGGCCTTGACGCTTCAGACGCGCCGCTAGTAAGCGCAAAAGAAGGGATAAACATACAGGCGGTTCTAGATGCAGTAATAGATAAATTGCCTCCGCCTTCAGGAAAAGAAGATGCACCGCTTAAATGCCTTATTTTCGACTCATATTATGACAATTATAAGGGAGCGGTTTGCCTTGTTAGAGTTATTGACGGAGAAGTTAAAGCAGGGACAAAAATAAAGATGATGGCCTCAGGCAGGACTTATGACTGCGTAGAAGTTGGAACTTTTTCGCCTCAGCCTAAGCCCGCTAAATCACTGAGAGCTGGTGATGTAGGATATATTTCCGCTTCAATCAAGGTTATTGCCGAGACTGCTCCCGGCGACACTATTACTGAGGCTGGAAGAGAGACAGAGCGACCCTGCGAGGGATATAAAGAGATTCAGTCAGTAGTTTATTCGGGTATTTTCCCGGCAGATGGGTCTCATTATAACGATTTAAAAGACGCGCTTGAAAAGTTAAAGCTATCTGATGCCGCACTTCATTACGAACCAGAAGTAAGCGCAGCGCTCGGGTTTGGTTTTAGATGTGGATTTTTAGGTTTGCTTCATATGGAAATTATCCAGGAAAGACTTGAAAGGGAATACAATCTTGACCTAATTACAACATCTCCGTCTGTTACTTACCATGTGCATAAGACGGATGGCAGTATGGTTGTAGTGACTAATCCTTGCAATCTTCCTCCGGTTACTTCCATCAGCTATATAGAAGAGCCGATGGTTAAAGCGGATATAATAACTCCTCCAGAGTATATTGGAGCAATAATGGAGCTTTGCCAAGAAAAGCGCGGTACGTTTTTGGATATGCAGTACATCGATGCTAGAAGGGTGCGTATGAGTTATAGAAGCCCGCTAGCTGAGATTGTTTTTGATTTCTTTGATGGCTTAAAATCTAGAAGCCGTGGCTATGCTAGCTTCGATTACGAACTTGATGGATACCAAAAGAGCGATATGGTCAAGCTTGACGTGCTCCTTAATGGGGAAATATGCGACGCACTCAGCTTAATGATTCATAGAGATAAAGCTCAGGCCCGCGGAAGGATTTTAGCTGAAAAACTAAAAGAAAACATTCCGAGACAGCTCTTCGAAATCCCTATTCAAGCAGCTATAGGCGGCAAAATTATAGCAAGAGAGACTGTTAAAGCGCTTAGAAAGGATGTCCTTGCAAAGTGCTATGGCGGAGACGTAACTAGAAAGAAAAAACTCCTTGAAAAACAAAAGGAAGGCAAGAAGAGAATGCGCCAGTTCGGAAGTGTGGAAATACCTTCAGAGGCCTTTATGTCCATTCTAAAAATAGGAGACGACAATTGAAGCCCCTAGCTATTTACGTTCATATTCCGTTTTGCAAAGCAAGATGTTACTACTGCTCGTTTGTTAGCTCGCTGTACTCTTTAGATAGGGTTTCAAAATACTTTGATGCATTATTAAGAGAAATCGATCTTTTTGATTTCTCTGGTTTTGTAGTTAATTCAATATATTTTGGCGGCGGCACGCCGAGCGTCGTTAAGCAAGAGAACATCTTGACAGTTCTTGACTTAATAAAAAAGAAAGCTTTTATTTCGGCTGAGGCTGAGATTACGATTGAGTGTAATCCCGAGTCATTTTCGCGCGAAAAGGCTATGAGCTTTAAAAAGGCAGGAATAAACAGGATAAGTTTTGGACTCCAGTCGACTGATGATAAAATATTAAAGCGCATTGGTAGAATACATACATATAATGTTTTCCTAAAAGCTTGCAGCATAGCAAAAGAATACTTTTCGAATATTTCCGCAGATTTAATAATAGGGCTTCCCGGGCAAGACAAAAGAAGCTTAAAGACTGACCTAGAAAGAGTAGTAAGCCTAGGTATAGAGCATATATCTATTTATGGCCTTAAAGTTGAAGAAGGAACTTTGCTACAAAAAGAGGGATACAAAGTAGATGAAGATTTAACAGCGGACCTTTATTCTAATGCTGTGGATTATCTAGCGGGCAAGGGATTTATAAGGTACGAAGTTAGTAATTTCAGCAAAGAAGATAAGTATAGAAGCCGGCATAATTTTACATATTGGAATAGAGGCGATTATGTAGGATTCGGACTAAGCGCACATTCTTTTATAAATAACTATCGCATTGAGAATACTTGCAGTTATATTGATTACATTGAGGGGGAAACTGAATGCAAGCGATTACTTATATCTCCCTTAGAAAGTGAAGCGGCAGAAGAAACCATAATGCTTGCTTTAAGAACAAGCGATGGGCTAGACATAAAGTCATTTAATGAAAAATTCAATAGAGACCTTTTAAGTGAAAAAAGCGGTCAATTAAAGCAATTGGATAAATTTCTAAAAGTAGAAGACAATAGGCTTAAACTAAAAGACGATGGCTTTTATGTGATGAATGAGATAATTGTTAGGCTCTTATAAAGTTGCTTTTTTATACAATAAATGAACACAACTAATATTGATATGTTGGGATAAATAAATACTATGTCAATTTTAGAATAGTATATTTTATCGATAAAGATTTTGGGGAAACCGGTACATTTTGCATATAAAGATTTTAGGGAAACCTGCACAATTTAAAAATTTTGACTTTTTATTTAATTTTAAATGAATAAAGATTTAAACTAATGAGGATTAATTTCAAAACTTGTGGCCATACTCAAACATAAGTGAAACTAACGAATTTGCATAAAAATAAATCCGGGAACAGTTTTTTGCTCGCTGGCCCGGATTATTTATTTAAAATCAAAAAAATAGGTAGTACTATCTACAAATTACTTTCAGCATATCTAACGCTTTCCATAGCATCTTCTGCGTAGAAATCTGCACCTATTTCTTCAGCATACTCTTTTGTTAGAACTGCGCCGCCGACCATTATTTTGATGCTAGGCACATTTTTTTTCAATAAAGCAACAGTTTCTTTCATCGATGGCAATGTAGTCGTCATAAGTGCGCTTAGTCCCACGCAAGGTGCATTTGAACGAAGAGTAGTTTCGAGGATAGTTTCTGGGGGAACGTCTTTCCCAAGATCAAGAACTTCATATCCATAGTTTTCCAAAAGCATTTTTACGATGTTTTTGCCTATGTCATGGATATCTCCTTTAACTGTTGCAAGAACAATTTTGGCCTTCTTTGGACTTGCGGCACTTAATGCTTTGGTTTTAATAATTTCACAGGCGGCTGCAGATGTTTCAGCGGAAAGAAGAAGCTGTGGAAGATAAATCTGGCCTTTTTCGTATTTTTTTCCTATTTCGTCTAGAGCCGGTATTATTTCCTTATTAATAATGTCCATAGGTGACATATCTATAAGCAGATTTTCAGCGAGCCTTTCAGCATCATTTTTTAGTCCTTTTTCAACGGCTTGACGCAGAGTAATCTGGCTATCGTTATTTTGTGGTTTATTTGCCGGAGCCTCTTCAGTTATTTTTCTAGTTATATATTCAATATATTCAAGCATCCTTTGTCTTTTCCTGAAAGAGCCATATAGGATAGATAAGCCTTCATCATAGGCTTTGAAAGGGGATTAATTATAGCTGCTGACAATCCTTCGGAAAGAGCCATTAGGAAGAAGGATGATGAAATGGTTTCTCTTTCAGGGAGTCCGAAAGACACATTGGATACACCGAGACTTGTTTTGCAGCCAAGGTTATTTTTTATGCTTTTAA